>SLLJ01000251.1 GCA_007134165.1 Nitriliruptoraceae bacterium
CATCGCGTTTCGCAGGTTCGATTCCTACCGGGGGTACGTCCCCACGCCGCCCCGCGTGCCTCGCGTCGCACGGCGCCTCTTCGTGCGCCTCCTGCGGATCCGTGCGTCGGACCGCCGCGCTGGACGACGGCAAAACCCGCTGGTGTGTCGTCGTCGAGACGTGCCGTCACCCGACGCGAGCGACTCCGATGCCACGAGCAGGCGGAGCCGCGACGAGGCCGACGGGCTCAGCGGGAGGCAACGGCCACAGCCAGAGCGACACCGACCATGGCGCCGTCCAACCTCCGGTGGACCCCGTCAGGTGTCCGTGACCAACGGGCGTCGGGCACGGACCACCGGACGGCCATCGAGGTAGCCATGCAGATCCACCCGTGTGGGCGACGCGACCGGTACGGCGATCCGTCGGGTGGTAGCGGCAGTGACGTCGAAGGAGTCGACGCCTCGCCCGTCAATCCGGATGTCCACGCGGTCGACGTTGCTGGCGGTGACGGTGAGCGTGAGCGTGTCGTCGTGCAGTTCATCGATCGCCACGTCGAGCCGGTGGACCGACGCGGCGGCCAGGAATTCACCGGCGTGGTCGATCAGGTCCTGGTTGCTGCCCAGGACGTCGTCGCGGGTCATGTGGTGGCGCACATGGGGTGTGACCCCCAGGTCCTCGAGCGGTGTGCCGTCGCGATCCCCGACCCGGATCGTGCGGCGGACCGAGACGCGCATCCCGGCGCCGTTCGGTAGCTCCCGGAAGGGGTTGCTGCGGGATCGGGACGGTCGGGGATGCTCGGTATCCATGAGCAACCGCAACAGCTCGTGGGTCCAGACGTTCGCGCCGCCGGCCCCGGTGTTGTCGTCGACTCCGAGGATCGTGCCGATGTCGTGGTCGCGGAACCCTGCCGCGAACATGTCCGTCGCCGAGTAGCACAGCGCATCCGTGATCAGCACCACCGGACCCTGGTAGGTCTGACCGACTTCGTTGGCGGCCTGCCGGTCGGTGATCGGCAGCGCCTGCGAGTACACCGCACCGGTGGTCACGGCCTGGGCCATGGAGTCGACCCAGCCGCTCAGGTCGAAGTTCCGGTCCAGCGGTGATGGCGCGTGGCGCTCGCACAACTCCAGCATGAGCGGGGTGGTGATGAACTGGGCGCGTGACGGCGCGATCGCTCGGGGGGTGAACACCTGCAGCAGCTGCTCGGCCGCGAGGATGAGCCCGCCTCCGTTGCCGCGAACGTCGATGATCAGCCCGTCGGGAGGCAACTGCTCGGCCAGGCGTACGAACTCGGCGACGAACACGTCGGCATCGGGCACGTTGAACGTGAAGATCCGGACGTACGCAAAGGCGCCTGACGACGTCTCGACCTGGCGGGCACGGAACACCGACGGCATCCGGGTGGCGACCTCTTGCGAACCGACCGCGACCGGTTCCCTGAGCGCCGCGGCGGTCTTGGGTTCCACGTCGAAGGCGCGCCGGGCATACAGCACCTTCTTGGCGTGGTTGACGGCATCGGCCTGCAGGTCGTAGCCAAGCGCGGTCGAACGGCTCGGAGCGTCGGCGTCGTCGGGATCGACCCCGATGGCCGCCGGCGGCGCCCAGACCAGCCAGTCCCAGCGCTCCTCCCGCACGATGCCGTCGAGGCCGCGGTAGCCGACGACGACCCAGTCTTCGTCGGGCGGCAGGGTGCGGACCAGGGGTCGGATCGTCAGCGACTCCAGGCCACGGGCGAACGCCGCAGCCCGGTTGCTGCCGCCTTGCACCCGGGCGTTGATCTCGATCGCCCGCTCGATCGGGACGCCGTTCCAGTGCTCCACCTCGGCGCCCACCGTGAAGGTCGGGTGGTGGACATCGGCGAACACGTGCGACACGACGTAGCGCGCCTGGCCGTCCTCGACGTAGCGCTCGACCCGGAAGGGCAGGAAGGCGGTGCGCTCTCGCAGGGGGCTTGGCAGCAGGTAGTTGGTGTGCAGGTCACGGACCGACGCGAAGATCCTTGCCAGCTCGCGGTGGAAGGCGAGGTCAGACAGCTCGTCGTCGCCACGGGTGAGGCGGTATCGCAGCAACCGGAGCTGTTGGATCGGCTCGACGGCATGCATCGAGCGCTTCAACTCGAGGTGTACGTACGTCTCACCGAGGAGCACCATCGCCTGCTGCACCAGCAGCAGACGGTCCTCTGTCGTCAGCGTCGATGCCGTCGCCGCGAGGAAGTCGCCGAGCCGGTCGGGTTCCTGCGCACCGTCCGCGGAGGGCAGGGACGCCTCGGCTCGTGCCCCGCGCTGGCGGGGCCGTTGGCCATACAGCGGAGGCAGCTCGGCCAGCAGGTAGCCGGGCAGGTTGGGCGAGTCGGCCAGCCGCGACCAGTAGCCGCCGTCGTCGACGACGGTGAGCGGATCGAGCTCCATCGGCTGGAGGATGTCCGCCAGTGGCGCGCCGAGCACCACCTCGGGATAGATGCCGGTCGGCATGCCGGCGAAGGGCAGGTGCGGCCGTGCGGAGAAGCCCGGCCGTGGTTCGTGGTCGAGCTCGAGGAACCAGTTGCCCGGCTCGGTCGCGCTCGTGGCTCCGAGCAGCGCGCCGCTGATCGACCCGTCGTCCATGCGGCGGGCGAGCTCGGGGAGACGGGCCATGCCGTCCTCGAGCCGGTCGCGGGCCTCCGAGAGCGACAGTTCGCCAATCACCGGGTCGGCATGCTCGTCGGACAGGTCCAGGATGCGGTCCGAGCCACCCACCTGCAGGGCCTCGCCGTCCCCCGCGAGCTGCTGCATCATTCGTGGTTGGCCGTACCGGGCCCGGCCGTTGATGATCGACAGGGTGATGGAGGTCTCGCGCGCCTCGAGCAGCAGGCCGTAGGGATCGCCGCGTCGACCATGCACGACGACCAGGTCGGCCCGCTTCCCGGGCTCGATCGAGCCGAGCGACCCGTCCCACTTCAGGATCCGAGCGGCCTCGATGGTCGCCATCGCGACGAGGTCCCGCGCGTCGATCCCGGCATCGAGTTCCTGCGCAACGACCCAGGCGACCTTCATCTCGCTGAGCAGGTTCTTGCTCCCCGAGGGCGACCAGTCCGAACCCAACCCGATCCGGACCCGCTCCCGTACCGCCCTCGGCAGGTCAGCGGTCGCGCCGTACAGCAGCAGGTTGCTCATCGGCGACCACACCATCGCGCCGCCGCGCGACCGCAGGGTGGCGAAGTCGCGACCCCGCAGCCCTGCACAGTGGATGCCGGCGAGCGCATCGGTGATGGCCCACCGCCGACCGTCGATGCGCAGCGCCCGGAAGTGGCTTCGGGCCACCTCGTCGACCCCTTCGGCCAGATGCAGCAGCAGGCAGCTGCTTCACTGCAATCGCTCACGGAACCCCGCCGCGTGTTCCGCTTCCACATCGGCAATGCGGGTGTTCGCCGCGGGCAGCTCGTCCACGAGCGGCTGCTCGACGTTGCGGATGAGGCCGCGGAAGTAGCGGCGGGCGCCGGCGTTGGAGTACAGCGCGATGCCCTGGCTGGTGGTGACACCCGCCACGAGACACTTGACCTCGACGTATCGCACCACCGCTTCGATGTAGCCCGCGACCGTTCCGAGGACCCCCATCGGACCGGAGACCCTGGCCCGGTAGTCGGGGTTGCGGCTGCCCCACTGGCCGCGGTTGCCGTAGCGACGCGGAACCTGCCACAGCGGCAGCACGTTGTAGGCGAGGTGGTTGTGCAGTTCGACGAGGCCGGGGTAGACCGTGCCACCCGTGCGGACCACGGGGGCGTCTTCGAAGCCGACGGGGCACGGGGCGTCGGCGGGCGCCACCGCCTCGATGTGGGCATCCCGGACGTAGACCCGACCGGGGGCCAGCACGTCACCGTCCTCGTTCATGGTGACCACACGCCCGTCGAGCACGTAGGTCATCGGCCCGGACATGGCAGCCTCCTCAGGCACGGGTACGGGGGCGGGCCGACGGGGGTGGATTCATGGAACGAGAGCCACCGCGTCCTGCTCCTCGTCAGACAGCGGCGCCGGCGGAAGGTTGGCGACCCACTGGGGGGCGAACAGCTTCAGGTACTGCGAGGAGGCAGCGCCGCCCTGCTCGGCGCGGACGGCACGATCACCGGAGGTGCCGCGCCAGCGCACCGACCCGTAGGGCAGGTCCTCGCGAGGAAGCTGACGGCGACGGCCATCCCAGCGCCACGTCGGATCCGCATCGGTGGTGACGCCGATCCGGCGCAGCCGCTCCAGTGCCAGCCGCCAGTCGGCTCGCGCGCCGTTCTCGTCCCAGCCCACGAAGTCGACGACCGGGACCGACCCGGTTGGCAACCGTCCCACCAACCAGCGGGCGTGTCCTCCCACCGCCAGGATCGCACCCAACCGGGGATTTCCGGCACGGACTCGCGACAGCAGTTGCGTGTGCAGCGTCAGGGTCCGCTCGTCGGCGACCACTCGCCGCACCCGCTCCCGGTCCACGCCCGCCGTATCGAAGGGCAGCACGCGAAGGATCAGGTACCGGCGGGCGACACCCGCCGCTTCGAGCAACCCCTGCAGGTGCTGGCCGTCGTCGCCGCACATGGCCCGGCCCAGGAACCGATCGTCCTCCGAGCCCTGATCGGCGTAGACGAGCACCCTCACCTCATCGAAACGGCCCCGGTAGCCGCCGCCCAGCCCGAAGGAACCGTCACCGGGCAGCCCCAGCGCACCCGGATCGGGCCACGGCAGCCCCCGAGATCCGCCCTGCAGCAGCCGGGCAAAGGCCGTGGTCGGACCGCGGTCGTAGCCGCCCCAGGCACGGCGAGGCGGCTCGTAGGGCAGCTCGCCGGTCTCCGCCTCGTAGCCCTCGTCGTCGCCCCGCGCGGTCGTGGGATAGGCGAGCTGCTCGCCACGGGCGTTGTACCGCCCGCCAGCCCCGAACAGCTGGATGGAACGCTGTGCGTCCGCCCGGTTGGATGATGTCGCACCTCGCCCGAGCCGCCAGGTCGTCCCATAGGGCAGATCCCGGAAGGGGATCGGTGCTGCCCGGTACACGAAGCTGCCAGCCGGCGCCAGCTCGCCGTCGCTGTCCGCAGGCAGCCAACCCGGATCGGCGGCGACCCACCGCTCGACCTGGCGGATCGCCCGACGGAAGTCGGTGACGACGGCGCCTGCCGCACCCGCCGCCGCCGCCCCCGGGTGCATCACCCCCAGCAGCTTCACGTGCCGCCCCAGCACCGACGCGTCGGCCCGCTCAACCTCGCCGTCACCTCGGGTCAGACCCCCGCGGGAACGGACCCAGGTCACCACCGATGCTCGTGCCGCCGCCCCAACGGCGACGACCAGCCGAAGCTCGTTGCGCGCGGTCACCTCGTCGAGGATGCGGTGACGGTGGTCGACGATCGGGGAGTCCGGATGCTGGGCGAGCCAGCGCAGATCCCCGGTGTACTGCCCGAAGATCGGGTAGACGAAGGTGTTGAGAAACAGATAGGAACGGGTGATCCCAAGGTGGCGCAGCAGGTGCTGCATGCGCGAGCCCGACCCGCCCACGAAGGCGCGCGCCGCAAGCGACTCGTCCTGCGCCCCTTCCTGCCCGTTCACCAGCACCTTGACGTGCCCGTCGACGAGCCGACCGCGGTAGAACATCGGCCCGAAGTGCCAGCGGAAGGCCTCCCGCCCCGTCACCGCCCGGCCAAGGCCACGGTAGTTGGGAGTCTGGGCGAAGAGCCGCCCCATCCGCCGGTTGCGCGGCGGCCCGGGGTCATACTCCCATGGCGCACCACGCTCCTCCCCCCACCGGCCCGTCACCGACCACCCCCGGCGGTGTTCAACATGACCTCAGCCCCAGCCACCTGGGAGTGCCGCGGTGTCCACATCGCTGACGACCTCCGGTCGGTCGCAGACTCCGGTGGCATCCGTCGCTGAGCGGCAGATCCCGACACGGCATCGTCTGCAGGACACCACGACACCAGATCCGACCGCGTTTGACAAGGCCCCCGTCGTTCCCGCAACGCGAAGGCATCTCCTCACCGGTCAGGGAGGCTGCGAACCGTCGGGTGCCGAGGTGACGACGGTCGGGTCGAGCTCGGGCACCAGCAACCGGGGCGGCCGGGGGTTGTGACGTTCCGTGACGATGGCAGCGGTGAGCGGCGACCGCTCCTCCCACGTGCTCGGGGGTGTTCGGCCACCCGGCGGGCTCATGACGGGTCACACGGCCTGACGCGACACCTCGTCGCATCAGGAGCGGAGGAACGTGACGATAGGAGCGGTGTCGAGGTGGTCGGTCGGCCTCAACGAGCCCGCGGGAGAACGAGGCGAGCTCGGAGATGACGTGGCAGGGTGCCGACCAGACTCCGCTGCTGGAGTCCACCAGGCATCGCGTCTGAAGAGATGCTGGCGGGCCTGGGACCTACTCGGCCTAGAGCAGGAACTCTTCCACGGTGATGATGCCCGCCGTCACCGCGACGGTGATGCCGATGACCCGCAACCAGTGGAAGCGGTCCTCGAGCTCATGGAAGTAGTCGGTGACCTGCTCGGGTGTCCGCCCCTCCCGCTGGGCGGCGACCACCTCGTCGAGCTGGGCACGCACCACCGCGGTGTTCTCCGCGTTCGCGATCAACAGCAGCACGATGTGCTC
>SLLJ01000219.1 GCA_007134165.1 Nitriliruptoraceae bacterium
GAGCACCACCACGGCGACGAGCACCACGGGGAGCACCATCACCACTGACCCTCGGCGGCGCGGTTCGACGCCCGGCGTGGTTGGCTGTCGTCGATGCGACGGCAACGGAGCGGCGCCGTGACGATGAGGCAACGCATGCGGGCCGGCGAGCTCTACCTCGCCGACGACCCTGAGCTCACCCGCGCCCACGGCCGGGCGCAGCGCCTGCTCGAGGCCTACAACGCCACGAGCCACGACGAGCGGGCGCGCCGGAGCGCCCTGCTGGGCGAGCTCCTCGGGGCGGTCGGGGACGGGGTCGTGGTCAAGCCCCCGTTCCGGTGCGACTACGGCTTCACGATCACGATCGGGGCCGGAACCTTCGTGAACTACGACTGCATCCTGCTCGACGTCACCGACCTCACCATCGGCGCCAACTGCCAGCTCGCCACCCGCGTGCAACTGTTGACCGCCACCCACCCCGTCGACCCGGCCACCCGGCGTGCCGGGTGGGAGTCCGGCGCCCCGATCGTCCTGGGAGACAACGTCTGGCTCGGCGGCGGCACGATCGTGCTGCCCGGGGTGCGCATCGGTGACGACACCGTGGTGGGCGCCGGAGCCGTGGTCACCGGTGATCTGCCGGCCGGGGTCGTGGCCGTGGGCACGCCGGCTCGGCCGCTGCGCGAGATCACCGAGGCCGACCGGGTGCACCCGCCCGACCGCGCGGAGCTCGATGGCGAGCGACCGTGACCGACCGCCCCGCCCGAAGTCCTGCGCCCATTCGGACCGCAGGGCAGAACCAGCTCGATCACCGCCCCCGACGCTCGAGTCGATCGAGCAGGCTGTCGATCGGCCACAACGAGAACCACAGCACCATGGTCCACAGCCCGAGGACGTAGACCAGCCCGATGCTGGCGAGGAAGATCACGACGGGCGCAGCCGCCCGCAGGATCTCGAACCGCGCGGCGCGACCGACCTGCGGCGCACGCAGCAGGCCACGGCGGTAGGCGTGCCCGAGCATGAAGCCTTCCACGATCGCGGCAACACCGAGCACCGCGGCGTACATCGCCAGGGCCAGCGGCTCCCCTGTTCGGCTCAGGACGCCCTGTACGAAGGGGATGAGCACGATGAAGCTGAGGTAGGTGATGGTGAGGCTCATCAGCCCGCCGTCGAGGCGCTGCAGTCCGCTGACGAACTCGTGGTGGGAGCGGTAGAAGGTGCCCACGACCGCGACGCTGATCGCGAAGGCGAGGAACCGGGGTGCGAGACCGGGCAGTGCCGTGGCCAGCGGTGCGTCCAGCGTCGTCCCGGCCTGGGCCAGGTCGAGGACGAGCAAGGTGAGCGCGATCGCGAAGACACCGTCGGCCAGGGTGACGACCCGGCCGAACTCGACGGGGTCGGCATCCCGGTCGTAGGACCTCACGTTCCCCCCTGGGCTGTCGCTCGACCACGAGGCTAGGGCGGCAGCGGGGTGCGCCGGGTGCAGGGGGTCGGGTCGGCTCCTCACGACCACGTGCCTGCACCAACCGGGCGCACGCTTCCCGTCCTGCGGTTGGTGGGCGACCAGCTCTCCTGGCACAGTCACGGCCGGTCGAACGACCTGGAGTCACCCAGCACTCCAGGATCGACAGAGGTCGAGATGACGGACATCGTGACAACCCGGTACAAGCTCGACGGTGACGACATCGAGCGTATGGCGGACAAGCTACTGTTCGTCGGTCCCGATCAGGCCCAGAAGCGATCGGCCTTCTGGGTACTGCTCGGCCTGGCCGGGGTCATCGCCACCGCCGGAGTCGCGTCGGACTCCACCGCCACGGTCATCGGTGCGATGATCGTGGCGCCGCTGATGACGCCGATCCTCGGCACGGCGCTCGCGCTGGTGCTTGCCCGCAAGCGGGTCATGGTCCGCAGCCTCGGTCGCGTGGTCGGCGGCTCGCTGCTGGTCGTCGCGATCGGCTTCGCCTTCGGCGCCATGGATCCGATCGGGATGGTCTCGGAGACCAACACCCAGGTCCTGGGCCGCACCAGCCCGAAGCTGATCGATCTGATCGCCGCCCTGGCCACGGGGACGGTCGGAGCCTTCGCGCTCGTGCGCTCCGACGTCTCCGACACCCTGCCGGGCGTGGCGATCGCCATCTCGCTGGTCCCCCCGCTGGCCGTCGCCGGGCTCCTGCTGGAAGCGGAACGCTATGCCGAGGCGGCAGGCGCCCTGCTGCTGTTCGGCACCAACGTCACCGCGATCGTGGCGACGGGCACCGTCGTACTGCTCGCCTACCGAGTACGGAACGTCGCCGATCGCACCGGTGAGCCGATCGGACGGCTCAGCGGCGTGACCCTGGTCGTGGTCGCCGCGATGGTCACCGTCATCACCGTGCCGTTGGCGCTCGGGACCGCCCGGGTGGTCTCCGACCGGGTCGCAGAGGCCGCAGCGACGCCGATCACCACCTCCTGGGCCGAGGCCCGAGGATGGCGGGTGGTCTCGATCCAGGTCTACGACGACACCCTCGAGCTGATCGCGATCGGCCCACCGCCCGAGGTGGATCCCGAGACGCTGCGCGACGAGCTCAACGCTGCCGGGATCCACCTCGACCTCATCGTCAGCCTCGTGGTGGGGGGGCAGGTGGAGCTGCCTGCCGACCGCGCGACGCCTGGCTGACACACGCCGCGAAAGCCCGGCTCACCACCCCGTCGGTGGCCTCGACGCTCCCAGCGCCGCAAGCAGCATGTCGAGCGCCGCATCGACGTGATCGTCCCGACCTTCGAGCGCCTCGTGCTCCAGCAGGCAGCGACCACGGGGGTCGAGCAGCCCGGGCGGGTCACTGCTCGCCCGGACCTCGGCGTCACCGACCCTGGCGACGACATCGAGGTGGTCCGGATCGATGAGCACCGGCCACCGGCCGCCGGTCCGGGCCCGCAGCATCTCGAGTACCAGCGTCGCGAACCACAGCCAGTCGGCCAGCGACCGGCAGCCGGCCGGGTCGAGCACGAGGCGCTCATCGCGGTCCGGACGTGTCGGGCCCGAGGCGGGCGCAGCGAGCCCGACCACCTCGGCGGCCTCGGCCACGGTGTCGGGGACGAAGCCGTCGGCCTCACCGGCCCGCTGGAGCACCAGCACGCCCTGATCGAGGCGCAGCTGGCGCTCGCCGGGAACGAACGGCGTCCCGAACCCACCGGAGGTGATGCGCAGGCCCCGCGCGTCGGACACGCCGACGGACCGGGCCCGCCAGGGTGCCAGGACCTGCGCGGCCAGGGTCCGGTGCTCCGCCACGGTGCGTGACCACGTGCGTGGCCGGGGCGCGAGCTGCGGGTAGGCGCCCAACCAGCGCTGCCGGCAGAACCTCGTGAACGCCGGATCATCGCGCTCGGCGATGAGCTGGGCGTAGCCGAGGTCACCGGTTCCGACCGGTGACACGACCAACCGCTCGTCGTCGCAGGCCCGGGAACAGGGATCGTCGGCGTAGTACGGCGGAGCCGCGATGGCCGGCGGAGAGGGCTCGAGCACCCGCACCGTGTAGCGACCCCCGACCGCCGCACGGGCCTCCGCGCGGGGATGGTGGGCACGCGGCTGCGGCCTATGGTCCGCACGTGGCGACGGCACGGATGCCTGCCTGGTGCCAGGGTTGCGTCTCACGGCAGGCTCCCGATCGAACATCAGCGTTCGAACGCAGCGCGCGCGGCGGATGACCGGTGCGCGCTCCTGCGGATCGCGTTCCGAGCCGCACGTCTGGCGCGATCTACGCCCCCGAATGGTGGGCGTTCCGGCACGAGGCGCCACCCAGAGCGGTGGAACCCGCGCCGGAATGCGCAGCGAGCGGAGCCTGCGGTTGCCCCCATCCCTCCCGTGGAAGGCCGCGTCCGTGATGTGGAACCTCGAGAACGCCGTGACGTTCTCTCCCGTGCAGTTCGACCTGATCTCCAACATCCTCACCATCGGCTACGCCGCGCACTTCGCTGGCCTCGCCTACTTCGTCCTCTCCCGCAAGAACGTCGCCCCGCGGTACCGGGCGATGACCACGATGTCGGTGGTCGTCATGCTCTCGGCGGCACTGCTGCTGCTGCGGCTCGACCTGAGCTTCACCAACGCGTTCGTGTTCGATCCGGCCTCCGGGCAGTACGTGCTCGGCGACGCCACCTTCTCCCATGGTTACCGCTACCTCAACTGGCTGATCGACGTCCCCCTGCTGCTCACGCAGTCGTTCTTCGTGCTCAACATCGCCAAGCGGGACCTCTGGGGCTACCGCTTCAAGCTGGGTGGCGCCGGGGCGCTGATGGTCGTGCTCGGCTATGTCGGTCAGTTCTTCGAGGTCGTCGATCCGCTGGGCGCGCTGCTGTGGTGGGGGATCGCCGCGACCGTGCCGTTCATCTACTTCACCGCCATCTTCTGGCGCCTGACGGGCGAGGCCGTCGGCTACCTGCCCGGCCAGGCCGCCAAGACGATGAAGCAGATCCGCGTGCTGTTCATGTTCTCGTGGAACCTGTACATCGTGGCCTACGTCGTGCCGATGTTCTCGATCAGCGCGAATGCCGCGGTCACCCGCACCTACCTGTTCACGATCGCCGACGTGCTGTCCAAGATCATCTACGGCGTGCTGCTTGGCAAGGTCGCCACGGCGCGCTCGGTGGCCGAGGGCTTCGAGGTCGATGGTTACGAGTACCTCGCCGAGGACGACGCCCCCACTCCGGTGGTCACGTCTCGATCCTGACGCGGTCAGACGCTCCCGGCGTTCATCCACACCAGTCGTCGTGCACCCACGCCTGACCGTCGACACCACGACGGCTTGTTCAGCGCCCCCGTCGCCGCCTGGCGGGGGCGCTGGCAGGTACCGGTGGCCGTTCGTGCCCGTGGCAGACGGGGGGCTACCGGTGACGCGACGGCAACCGGACGGTGAAGGTCGTGCCACCACCGAGTTCACTGTCGACGTCGATCGAGCCGCCGTGTTGCTCGGCGACGTGACGCACGATCGACAGTCCGAGTCCGGTGCCACCGGTCTGCCGAGATCGGGCGGTGTCCACGCGGTAGAAGCGCTCGAACACGCGCGGCAGGTCCGAGTCCGAGATCCCGATGCCCGTGTCGGCCACCATCAGCTCGATCAGGCCGCCGCCCAGGGGAGCACACACCGGCGGGCCGAGCTCGCGCAGGCTCAAGCGCACGCTCCCGCCCGGCAGGTTGTAGCGGATCGCGTTCGCCACCAGGTTCTGCACCAGCAGCCGCAGATCGCTGGCGATCCCGGGTACGAGCAGCCGGTCGGGAGCGTCAACCGACAGCTGCACCCTGGCAGCCTCGGCCCGCCCGAACAACGAGGCGGCGACCTGACGCACGAGTTCGGCGACATCGACCTCGGCTCCGACGGGGGGTGTGCCCTCCTCGAGGCGGCGCAGGTCGAGCAGGTCGTGGACCAGGGCGACCAGCCGCTCAGCCTCGTTGCTGAGCCGGGCCACCAACGCCGGGACGCGCTCGGGTTGGTCGTGTACCACCACGCCGAGCGCGTCCGCCAGGCTCTGGATCCCGGTCACCGGGGTCTTGAGCTCATGGGAGGCGTTGGCCACGAAGTCGCGGCGCAGCTCCTCGATACGCCGCTCCTCGGTCCGGTCCGAGAGCAGCAGCAGCAGTTCATCGCGGACCAGTGACAGGCTGGCCCGCAGATGCCGCTCGCCGAGCAGCACCTCGACGGTGGTCGGCCGCTCGGTGCGCCACACCTCGGCGACCGCGTGGGCGAGCTCGGCGTTGATCAGCGTGTCCGCCGCCAGCCGCGGACGGGCATCCTCGGGCATGCCGAGCAGCCGCCGGGCCGTGGCGTTGACCGCCACCACCTCGCCGTCCTCGGTCAGCAGCGCCGCGCCCTGCGCGATGGACTCGACCAGCTCATGGCGGCGCGAGCGTCGCCGTGAGCTCACCGGTCGGCGAACCGGTAGCCGACCCCCCGCACCGTCTGCAGCCGGGTCGGGTGCTGGGGATCCTGCTCGAGCCGGGACCGGATCCGGCGCACGTGCACATCCAGGGTCTTGGTGTCACCAACGTAGCCGTGGCCCCAGACCTCGTCGATGAGCTGACCGCGGGTGAGCACGCGCCCGGCGTTCTCGACCAGCAGGGCCAGCAGCTCGAACTCCTTGGGCGGGAAGGCGACCTCCTCGCCCTCGACGGTGACCTCGTGGCGCAGCCGGTCGACCCGCACGCCCGACGCCTCCGCCGGAGCGCCACCGCCGAGGATCGTGGTGCTCGGGGCGCGGCGCAGCACCGCCCGGATGCGCGCGACCAGCTCACGAGTGGAGAAGGGCTTGGTGACGTAGTCGTCGGCGCCGAGTTCGAGCCCGACCACCCGGTCGACCTCCGAGCTGCGGGCGGTGACCATGATGATCGGTACGTCCGACGAGGCCCGGATCGCCCGGCAGATGTCGGTGCCCGACATGCCCGGGAGCATCAGGTCCAACACGATCAGGTCGGGACGTACGCGCTGGTAGGTCGGGATGACCTCGCGTCCGTCCGCCACCCAGGCCACCTCGAATCCCTCGGCCTCGAGCGTGATCGCGAGACCCTCGGCGATGGCACGTTCGTCCTCGACGAGCAGCAGCTTGTTGCGCACGCC
>SLLJ01000003.1 GCA_007134165.1 Nitriliruptoraceae bacterium
CAAGACAAGCCTCGCAGAAGCCATCGCCACTGAGCTGATGGTCCCGTTCTACGTGCTGCGTTACGAGGCACTGATCTCGAGCTTTCTTGGTGAGACGGCAGGCAGACTCAGGGAGGTATTTGACTTCGCACGGACCCGTCGCTGCGTCCTCTTCCTTGATGAGTTCGACACGCTGGGCAAGGAGCGAAGCGACGAGCACGAGACGGGCGAAATCAAGCGTGTGGTGTCCACCTTGCTACTCCAGATTGATCGCCTCCCTTCGCACACGATCGTGGTCTGCGCAACGAATCACCCGGAGCTGATCGATCGTGCGGCCTGGCGTAGGTTCCAAGTCCGTCTCGGTCTCGATGCGCCCTCCCGAGCCGAGCGTGCAGACTTCTTGGAGCGGATGCAGGATCGGCTAGGGGGTTCGCTCGGTCGCGCACCGCGAACGCTCGCCGACAAGCTCGACGGAGCGAGCTATGCCGAGCTCGAGGAGTTCGCGGTTGACGTTCGTCGCCGCTACGTCCTCGAGCTGCCGGATGCCGATCTTGGCGCGATCGTCTCGAAGCGCTTGGACCAGTGGCGTGCCCAACCCAAGCACTGAGTCGCGGATGATCGTTGGGGGAAGTGGCTGGCATGGCTGATGGGGACTTCAGAGACCCACTCTTCTTCCTGCCGCCGAGCCGCCACGAGTGGAAGGGTGAGAAGCGACCACGCCCTCAGGTGACGACACCGACGCCCGGTGGTCAGGGCAAGCGGATGGCACCGAGGTTCGCCGAGCTTCAGAATGCACTGTCGGGAGAGCGCGCCAGGCTTGTTGGCGTGCCGGACGATACCGACCCGGAACTCGTCGCCGTGTTTGATCTCGCGACGACCGAGGACGCCTTCGCCCGAGCAGTTCAGGAGATCGATGGGCTCGAGTTCCTGGCTGGGTTCGACCTCGACAAGGTGGAGCCCGACCAGGACTTCCATTTCCAGGATGACGACGGGGCGTTGGCAGACGAGCTAGTCCAGCAGTCCATCTACATGGTGATGACGAATGCCGCCGCGGTGGACCAGTTGATCTCGCTGTTTCAAATCTGGCAGGCGGACCCGAGGATTACGTTCGACCGTGGCCTCAACCCCTTGAAGCACGTCTTCGCGCATCTCCGAGATCTTCGGCGTTGGTCAGCCGTGGACCGGATCAAGGAGACGGGCTTGCTCGAGGACTGGCGGGCGTCCGTCGAGATCGCCGGAGCTCAGACCGTTAGGGCCGAGGTCGAGCTCTGGTTTCGCAGTGAAGCGGGTGTACGGCAGCATGCGGCCTCCGCCGCTACTCGGGCCGTGACCGACGCTGGCGGGAGGGTGGTAGCGACCGCCGTAATCGGCGAAATCGGGTATCACGGACTGCTCGTCGAACTGCCGCGTCAGGCAGCGGAGGCCGTCATTCAAGAGGGGCCCGGGGAGCTGTCCTTGCTGGTGATTGAGCAGGTGATGTTCGTAGCGCCGGTGAGCCAGTTCGTCGTTGAGATCGAGGACGAGGAAGGGCCGGCCTTCTCCGATACAGGCGTGTCGCCATCTGGCCACCCGCTGGTTGCGGTGCTCGATGGGCTCCCCCTCGCGGGGCACGACGCTCTCCGAGGCCGAGTCATCGTTGATGACCCAGACGGCTTGGACGAGAGCTACGCCGCAGCGCAGCGACGGCACGGCACCGCTGTCGCAACGCTTGTGTGCCACGGCGACCTCGCCGCGGGCGAGGACCCACTGCCCGACCCGATCTATGTCCGTCCGGTCCTCGTCCCGGACGAGCACTTCGCAGGTCGTGAGCGGTTTCCGGCCGATCACCTGCCCATTGATCTGCTGCACCGTGCGGTCCACCGGATGCAGAAGGGTGATGCTGGGGGAGAGCCGGCGGCTCCGAGTGTCCGCATCGTCCAGCTGGCTGTCGGCGACCAGAGTCGCATCTTCGACCGCCGGCTGAGTCCCATGGCCCGGCTGCTCGACCACCTCGCGCATGAGTACAACCTGGTGTTCGTCGTGTCAGCGGGAAACCATCCCTTGACGGTGCAGTCGTTGGAAGACGGCGAAGACCTGAGGCTCGAGGGCATCGAATCGCGGGTACTGGCAAGTCTCTTCCGCGACCGACGACTACGCCGTGTCTTCTCGCCGGGCGAGGCGATCAACGCACTCACGGTCGGCGCTTCCAACACGGACTCGTCGCCGGCCCCAGCCCTTCCGGACGACATGGTCCAGCTCGTTGCAGCGCCGGACGTCCCGACGCTCTACAGCCCCGTTGGTTTCGGGTTCCGTAGCAGCGTGAAGCCCGATGTCATGCTGCCCGGTGGTCGGCAGCTTCATCGTCTCTCCCCCGCGGGTGGAGAAGCTGAGCAAGTGAACACCAGTCGCACAGGCCCGGGGCTCCTCAGTGCTGCGCCCGGACGTGCAGGCGCCACGGACAGCACCGCGTACTTCGGTGGCACGAGTGGAGCATCGGCGCTCGCGACTCGTCGGCTGGCCGGCATCATGAGCGGGCTGCGGAGCATGCGTGGACGTGACGACGCTGACCTAAATCTTCCAGACCCTCAGTATGACCCCGTCCTGGCCCGGGCCCTCCTGGTCAACGCCGCCTCGTGGCAAGGTGGGGCCGCGGTTCTACGGGAGGCGATCCCCGGCATCAACCGCCGGGAGCTCACGAAGATCCTCGGGTTCGGTACTGTCGATCCAACGAGGTGTCTGACCGCCGCTGACAGCCGGGTGCTGATCATTGGGGCCGGGACCATCTCAGACAGGTGTGTCGACACGTTCCGACTTTCGCTCCCGCCATCACTCGAGAGGACCGCCGAGTGGCGAGAGCTGCGCATCACGCTGGCTTGGCTCAGTCCGATCGAGTCGAAGACCCGCCAGTACCGCGCCGCCCGGCTGTGGTTTGAACCGCCGACGGATGATGAGATCGGTGTCGACCGCGTCGAGGCTGATTGGTCGGCAGCCAAGCAGGGAACGGTTCAGCATGAAGTCCTCTGGGGCAAGCAGGCTGTTGTCTACGACGAGGACGGCAAACTCACCATTGATATCAACTGCCGCATCGACGTCGGCGACAAGAAGGCTGAGATCCGCTATGGCCTCGCCGTCTCGCTGGAAGTTGGCCCGACTATCCAGACGAGTGTGTACGACGAGGTACGGACCTTGCTCGTCCAATCCCGTGGCCGAGTCGCGGTCCAGCCCGGCGCCTAGCCGGGGAGCGCGCATGAGTGCCGACAACTCGTTCGCGCGACTGCGATTCCGGGCGGCTCAGGTCACCCGGGCGTCCGCCCAGAACGGGGACTCCCGAGCGGGGTCAGAACGGCACTCTCGGGAGCGAAGGACCGAGCCCGCCGGCGTCGGAGCCACGGCCGAACGCTGGGCCGCGCCACATCGGAGTTCACGTTGGCGGGTCCGAAACCGCGTTCGGGCATGCCTTCGCCAATCGTTGCGGAACGCGGTGGCGTCGTCATCAGGGCCGATCCGAGGTGCTGCCACCGCTACCGGTCCGCGCAGTCATCGCGCTTGTCTCCCGTGTTGGCGGGGCGTGTCGTTGCCGACGAGGGGTACGAAGCTCTTGAGCTTCGCCAAGACACTGCCCGGCAACAGCGGGCGCATGTCCGCCAGCAACTGCGCCACGTGGCTGACGACCAGACGCTGACGGCGGCGTCAACGCTGCAGGAGGCGAACATCCACGGACCAACCGACACCCCCGACACCCGGCTCCTCGATGGTGTCACCGCACCCGAGGGACTCTTCGACCTCGCCATCCCCGATGCGTCCGCGTCCGAGAACAACGCCGACTCTCCCCCGCCGCGACCGGCAGCCACTCCCCCGCCCCCATACCGGCCGCAGGCGCCGCCCGCGCACCCAGGACATCGAACGCCCGCACCGTTCGCGTCGCCGAACGGGAGCCCGAGCAACGCCAGGCGCCACGCCTGCTTCAACCGGAACCAGCAGCGTCATCCGCACCGCCGCGATCACCCGCAACCGTTCCTGCCGGCCGCCGCGCAGCGTTCAGCTCCTGCAAGGCCGGCTCATGCGACCCGGGGTGCTCAGCGCCCGTACAGCAGGCCAAACAGACGCTCGAGGTTGCGTGTGCTCCGCGGCCGGTACGGCAACCAGTACAGGTCGGGATGACCCGCAAGGCGCAGCACCTGCACGACCCGCTGCCGGCAGGCCCACCTCATCGCGTCCGGGCCGCCCCGGCCGCCGAGACCCGAGGCCTTCCAACCTCCCATCGGCAGTTCCGGCAGCGCGGCGTGCATGACCGCGTCGTTCACCGTAACGGTCCCCACCTGCAGCCGCCGTGCGATGGCTCTGCCGCGGGCCGGGTCGCCGGTCCACACCGAGGCGGCGAGTCCGTACTCGCTGTCGTTGGCGAGGCGGACCGCCTCGTCGACATCACGCACGGCCATGATGGGGATGACCGGTCCGAAGGTCTCCTCGCGCATGCAGCGCATCGTGTGGTCCACGTCGGTCAGCACGGTCGGCTCGTAGCTCGCCTCGACCGACCCCCGCCGACCGCCGGTCAGCACGCGGGCACCCCGCTCGACGGCATCGCGCACGTGCGCCTCGACGATGTCGACCTGCGGCGGATGGATCATCCCGGCCACGTCCACGACACCAGGACCTCCGGCCGGCCCCAGGCGCAGGGACCGGACCTGCTCCACGACCAACTCCACGAACCGTTCGTGGACGTCGCGTTGCACATACACCCGCTCGACGGCGATGCAGGCCTGTCCTCCGACCAGCAGCCCGTAGCTGACGACGCCACGGGCAGCCCGCTTCAGGTCAGCGTCGGCGAGCACGATCGCCGGATCCTTGCCGCCGAGCTCCAGGCTGCAAGGAATCAGCCGTTGGCCTGCCCGGGCAGCCACCGCACGCCCCGTCGCCACCGAACCGGTGAAGTGGACCGCGTCCACCTGGTCGACGAGCGCTTCGCCGGTGCGCCCACCACCCGTGGCGACGAGCAGCACGTCGGGAGGGCCACCGGCGGCGACGAACAGGTCTGCCGCCAGCAGCGTGGCAAGCGGGGTGACCTCCGAGGGCTTGCAGACCACGGTGTTGCCGGCCATCAGCGCCGGAAGCGCGTCACCGATGCTCAGCACCACCGGCAGGTTCCACGGCCCGATCATCCCAAACACACCGTGGGGCTCGAACGTCCGCACGCTGCGCCGGCCGAAACCCATCAGGCCGCGCGTGCGCAGCGGCTCGTCAGCCAGCAGCGGACCAGCCACCCGAGTCCAGTAGTGAGCCACGTCGAGCAGCATCGCAAGGTCACGCAGCGCGTCCTCGTAGAGCTTGCCCGACTCGGCCTGCATGCTGTGCAGCACCTCACCACGACGCCGCCACAGCAGACGGCGGAAGCGTTCGATGACCTCCGCACGGCCGTCCACGCCGAGCCCCGCCCAGCCAGGTTGCGCCGTGCGGGCGCGGGCAACCAGCGCAGCCACCCCGGCCGCATCCAGATCAGGCACCTCGCCCACCACCTCTCCCGTATCGGGCGCCCGGACCAGCAACGTGCCCCCAACCGAGGTCGCCACCCCGGTGAGATCCGGCGAGGCCGTCAACCGCGCCTCGGTGGTCGTGTCCTTTGTCGACACCGCGTCCATCGTCGACCTCCCATGACGACACTGGCCCCGCGCACGCCGGTGGCTCCCCTCACGGTTCGAGCATCCGCCCACGACGGCAGAGACCACCAGAGGCCTACGACCCCCCAAGGCCCGGCACCGTCGAACACCACCACGAACGCCTGCTCGACCCCGGTCGCCGCGTCGACCTCTGCGGTGCAACCGGCGTCCGCTGACGACGCCGGAACGCGCACGGCTGCCGTGGCAGACGCCCGGCAACGGTGCTGTCCGCCGCATGAACACCGACCGACGCTTCGTTCGGCCGATCTGGCCGGCAGCGGCTGGCCGATCGGCGCCCCGCTTCTCGTGCCCGATCCTCTGCCCTGCGGCTTCGACTTCGCCACGCCAGGAGCAGGACCGCCGGGAAGTGGCCGCCGAGGAGCGGCAGGCTTCGAGGATGATCCATCGCCGCCCCGCTTCTCGACGGAGCCAGTCGAACGGGAACCGTCGTCCTTGCCCGCCATCGCACGACCTCGCTCAGGCGCCGACGAACGCAAGACACGCCACCTGTTCCCACCGGACGAGCAGGCCGCCATCCGTCAGCCGAGCTCGGCCACCGTCGTCGAGGACGAACTCCCCGGACTCGAGGTCAACCTCCACCGAAGCGGCCACGCCGAGGTCGTGCGGCTCTGGGTAGCCGGCAGCGCACGACCGTGTCCCGTTGGCGCCGACGTGGCGAAGTCCGGGATCTGTGGCAGGCCGGGGACGGCGACCGTCCATGACGGCGGTCCGGATGCTGCGCTGCTCCAGGACCGCGCATCGTGGGGTCGTGAGCTGTTGGGGGTTGGTTCATCGCCTGGAGGCGGCGGTCTTGGTCTGTCGTGGGCGGTGGTGTGGACGGGATGTCGCAGGGGCGTGGGATGCTGTCGGTCATGCGTGAGATCGCTGCGCCGTTCGTGGTGGCCCGTCCCACAGGGGCGC
>SLLJ01000378.1 GCA_007134165.1 Nitriliruptoraceae bacterium
CAAGCGCGACTGGTCGCGCACTGGATGCACTGAGCGGGGTGGCGGGGGCGGCGACGAGGGATGTGGCGTACGCAGGCGGTCACCGGTGACCGGCTGGGTACGCCGCATCCTCCAGCGTGGACCACGTGGCGTACGCAACCGGACAGCCATGACCGCTTGGATACGCCGCGTCCCTGGGTGGGTCTCGGCGCTCCGGGCGATCGTCGTTGAACGCGCGATTGCAGGCGTCGACCGCACGTTGGCGTTTGCGTGGAAGCGCCTTGGAGCGTTCGGCGCCCACGCCGTGCGCCTCGGGCGCGTCGCGACGCTCGTCGATGCGGCAGCCTCGGGTCTCTGCCGGTCCGGCGGTTGGCGTGCCGGCCCGGCTGCCGAACCTCCGGGGGTTCAGCACGCGTCGCTGCGCTCTTGGCTGGGCCGCGCGGCCCAGCGATCGGACCCGGCCGGTCGTCAGGCGACCCGGTCGCGACGTCGGCACGTGGAGTGTTGGGACCGGCCGGACCGGATGATGCGTGGACGCCGAGCGTTGTTGACCGACGAGGCGCGGACCGCTTCGGAATCGGTGTCCACCTGCGCGTCTTGCACCGGCCCCGTGCACCCCAGTTCTTCAAGGACTCGCCACGACCGGCACGAACCGCCGGAGTCCGGCCGCGTCGAACGACCGTGTCCAGGTTGGCGTGCGAGGAGTGCAGGGGGTGCGCGGGCCGGCGAGAAGAAGTCTGCGTGATACCGGCACCAGCGGTCCCGTCGATGCTCATCAGCCACGCCGACCAGGCACGATGCCGCGAAGAGGATGGTCAGCTCGGATCGTCGTGCGGCGTCGCTTCTCCGGTTCGTCGCTATCGCGCCGGACTCACTCGAGCCACGCCCAGGCCTTCGATTCGTCGTCGGAGGAGAAGGTCTGCAGTTCCACCGGACCCGCCTTCGCCGCCTTGGTCAGCAACCCGGTCAGGGTGTCATCGGTGACGACCGCGACGCGTTCCACGTCATCACGGTTCTCCCGCACGAACCGCAGCCGCTCGTCCAACGCGGCGAAGAAGCTCGACAGCTCGAGGTCAGACAACCGGAACAGCACGCGGATCTTGCCGTGCCTGGCGATCTCGTCGCGCAGTTCACTGGCAAGTTGGAGGTATTCGTCTGCGCTCACCTCACCAGACAGCGAGTAGCCCACGACCGAATCGTGACTCTTCTCGAGTTGACGCATCATGCTGGTTCCTTGCCTCAAGGATGGGAGCGGGAACAGACCTGCTGCCACCCGCTGGATCCAACCTAAAGGCGCAAACAGGCCGCGCAACCGGTGCCTCGGCCGAACGGACACGCCCGCTCGCCCCCGCTCCGGCTGGTAGCGAAGACTGTCAGCATCGAGCCGCCGCGACCAAGGAGCCTCGGTGGTGGGCCTGCCACAGCGGCTGTCCGAGGAACTCGACGGCTACGTCGAGCAGACACGTGCCGACCGTGACCGCTTCGTAGACCTGCTGCGGGTCGTGAGCATCGGGGTGGTCGTCGTCTGGCACTGGGCGCTGTCGGTCACCCAGTGGCGCGACGGGGCCCTCGTGATGCCCAACCCGATCGACGTGGTCCCCGGCGGCTGGCTGGCGACCTGGGTGCTGCAGATCATGCCGATGTTCTTCCTGGTGGGCGGGTTCGCGAACCACGCCGGGTGGAGCTCGGTGCAACGCGACGGCGGAGGGGCGAGGCAGTTCCTCGGCTCCCGACTGCGCCGCCTGCTGGTGCCCACCGGGGCGTTCGTGGCGGCATGGACGCTGTTCGATGGACTCATGCTCATGGTCTGGCCCGGCTACCGCAGCGTGCTCGAGTGGGGGACGATCGTCATCACGCCCTTCTGGTTCCTGGTGGCCTACCTGTGGGTCCTGCTGCTGGTCCCCGTCACCATACGGCTGCACCAGACCGGTGGGGTCCTGACCCTCACGGTCCTGGGAGCGATCATCGCCCTGGTCGATGTGGGCCGGTTCCACCTCGGCGTCGCCTGGCTCGGGTTGGTCAACCGTGCCCTGGTGTACCTCTTCATTCACCAACTGGGCTACTTCGCCCGTGATGGGACCTACGACCGGATCGGCTGGCGCGGGCAGCTCGCGATCGTGTTCGGCGCGCTCGCCGCCATGATCGTGCTGACCAGTCTGCCCGTGTATCCCCGCTCGATGGTGGCCACCCGCGACATCGACTTCAGCCACCTGTGGCCCACGACCGCAGTCGTCGCGGTGATGACAATGCTGCAGACCGGCGTGGCCATGCTGCTGCGTCCGGCACTGCGAGGGTGGCTGCAGCGGCGACGCGTGTGGAAGAGCGTCATCGGTATCAACGCGGTGATCCTCACCGTCTTCCTCTGGCACATGACGGCCAAGATCCTGGTCATCGCCGGCTACGAAGCACTCGACCTGCCTCGCCTGGAGGAACCGACGCGGCAATGGTGGCTACAGCGGCCGCTGTGGCTGCTTGCTCCCGCCGTGGCGCTCCTCCCGTTCGTCCTGTTGCTCGCGCCGCTCGAACTGCGCAGCCGCCGACGCTGAGCGTCCGTGACCGGCGAGCCCCAGACAGCGGTGGCCACGGGCAAGCAGCCAGGGTGCACTCCCCGCCGAGATCCTCGGCCCATACCGTGGCGGTGCCCGGCAGTGACCGGTCCTGCCGCGATCTGGTCGGCGAACTGCCGCATCCCGCAATCGAGGAAGCCGGCGTGAACGAGCAGCAGACCCAAGCAGCCCAGCCCCAGGAGACGACCAGCGCTGCGGAGGACCACGACGGTCACGAGGGGCAGAGCGGCCACGAACATCACGCAGGACACGACGACCACGCCACACAGTTCCGGGACCGGTTCTGGTTGACGCTGGCACTGTCGGTGCCAGTCGTGGTGTGGGCGCCGATGATCCAGGACTGGTTCGGCTACACCGCACCGGACGTCCCCGGTGCACCATTGATCGCCCCCGTGCTGGGATCGGTCATCTTCTTCTTCGGCGGGTGGCCCTTCCTCACCGGCGCGGCCGAGGAGATCCGGGCACGGCAGCCCGGCATGATGCTGCTGATCGGGATGGCGATCACGGTCGCCTACCTCGCCTCGATGGCGACCACGCTCGGGCTGTTTGATGCCGAGGTGTGGTGGGAACTCGCGCTGCTGATCGCCGTGATGCTGCTCGGCCACTGGGTGGAGATGCGGGCCGTGGGCAGGGCCCAGGGCGCGCTCGCAGCCCTCGCCGAAATGATGCCCGACGAGGCGGAGAGGATCGGCGCGGACGGCGGCACCGAGACCGTGAGGGTCAGTGAGCTTCAGGTCGGCGACGTCGTGCTCGTGCGTCCCGGTGGCCGCGTGCCTGCCGACGGACAGGTCATCGATGGACAGGCTGACATCGACGAATCGATGATCACCGGCGAATCCTCCCCGGTCGCGCGCCGCGAGGGCGACCGGGTGGTGGCCGGCACGGTCGTCGCCGAGTCCAGTCTGCGCATCGAGGTCGATGCGATCGGGGACGACACCGCCCTCGCAGGCATCCAGCAGCTGGTCGAGGATGCCCAGCGATCGACGTCACGGACCCAGAAGCTCGCCGACCGAGCTGCCGCGCTGCTGTTCTACATCGCGGTCGTCGCCGCAGCCATCACCGCGGTCGTGTGGGTGCTCGCCGGTCAGCCGGCGTTCGCGCTGGACCGGTCGGTGACCGTGCTGATCATCGCGTGCCCGCATGCGCTCGGGCTCGCCATCCCGCTGGTCACCTCGATCTCCACCTCGAAGGCAGCCAGGTCGGGCATCCTGGTCACCGACCGGCTCGCGCTCGAAGCCACGCGAAGCATCGACACCGTACTGTTCGACAAGACGGGGACCCTGACCCTCGGCGAGCACGGCGTCAGCGACGCCGCGGCAGCGCCCGGCACCGAGCTCGCGCAGGTGCTGCGACTGGCCGGAGCCGTCGAAGCCGACTCCGAACACCCCCTGGCCCGGGCGATCCACGACCATGCCGGCGATCAGGTCGGCGAACTGCCCACGGCCGAGGACTTCACCTCGATGTCCGGTCGCGGCGTACAAGCAGACGTCGACGGTGCGCGGGTCGCCGTCGGGGGACCGGCGCTGCTGCGCGAGCACGGCCTGGAACTGCCGACGGCGCTCGAGGAGCGCGCGAAAGGCTGGCGAGAACATGGGGCCGCCGTCCTCGCCGTCATCCGCGACGACGAAGTCATCGGCGCGTTCGCCCTCGCCGACCAGGTGCGGGACGCGTCACGAGCAGCGGTCCACGAGCTGCACACCGCCGGGGTCACCGTCGCCATGATCACCGGCGACGCGCAACAGGTCGCCGATGCCATCGCCGCCGAACTCGGCATCGACGAGGTGTACGCCGAGGTGCTGCCCGAGGACAAGGCCGACCAGGTCTCCGCGCTGCAGGAGCAGGGCCGCAAGGTGGCGATGGTCGGCGACGGGGTGAACGATGCCCCCGCGCTGGCCCGCGCGGATGTCGGCATCGCCATCGGTGCCGGCACCGACGTCGCGATCGAGTCCGCCGGGCTGGTGCTGGCCTCCGACGATCCCAGGGGGGTCGTCGCGATCCGGCAGCTGTCGCAGGCGACCTACCGCAAGATGATCCAGAACCTATGGTGGGCCGCCGGCTACAACATCGTCGCGCTCCCGTTGGCAGCGGGCGTGCTGGCCCCGATCGGGTTCATCCTCCCGATCGCCGTCGGAGCGATCCTGATGTCGACCTCGACCGTCGTCGTCGCACTCAACGCCCAGTTGCTCCGCCGCTTCGAGGTGTCGGGCGCGTCGACCGGGTGAAGCAGGTCGGGAGAACCAGCACGGGACAGAGCAGCAACAGGCGCCTCGTCGGTCAGGGTTCGGTTGGCGCCGCCAATCGTGATGGCGGCGAGAGACTCCGAGGTGGCAGGATGATGTGCTGGCCTGAACCGGGCGCATGCGGGTGTCGGGCAGGGACGGCCGGCTCCCACCCGTGACGCCACCGCCGGACATCCGTCGACGGAGAAGGGCCAACGATGGCCACGGCGATCCGACGCAGCCCACTGATCTCGTTCTTCGTGCTCGCCTACCTGCTGTCCTGGGCGGTCTGGACACCACTGGTCTTCCTCGACCTCGCCGAGGAGTCGACCACGGTCGTGATGCGGGTCGGCGTGCTCGGGCCGATGGCCGGGCGCTCATCGTGGCGGGGGTCACCGGCACCAGCCGGCTCTTCTGGCGCTCCACACTGAATGTGGCGGGTCAGGCCCGTGTGGCACCTGGTCGCCCTTGGCATCCCCGTGCTGGTTCTCACCGTTGTCCTGACGGTTGACCGGCTGTGGGGGGGTCGCTGATCCGTCCGCACCAGTGCTCGTGGAGGCTGGCGTGCCCTTCGCGTTCTCCCCGCTCATGCTGGTGTTCATGATCCTCGTCGGCGGTGGCATGGAGGAGCCCGGTTGGCGCGGCTTCGCCCAGATCCGGCTGCTGAGGCGCTTCACCCCCTGACCACGAGCGTGATCCTGGGACTGATCTGGACCGCCTGGCACGCCCCGCGGTTCTTCGTGCCGGGATCTTCCCAGCAAGGCCTTGAGATCGGCTGGTACCCAGCCGCGATCGGCGGGATGTCCATCACCCTCACCCCGGGTGTTCGTGCGGTCGGGCGGCAGCGCGTTGCTCGCGATCGTCTTCCACGGTGGCATCAATGCGATCAACGCTTGGACGCCGGCGTTCGTCGTCACCGTCGCCGGGACCGAGCTGTCGGGCTTCGCCGTGTTGGAGATGACCAACATCCTGATCGGGCTCGCCGTGCTGCTCGGCGGTCCACGGTGGTTCTTCCGCCGACTGGCGGCGAGCAACCCGCTGTTCGAGCTGGCTCCATCCGCTCCGGCAACGGCCCCCGATACCGGTCGAGCGGTCGCCGGCTGAGCGCGCGGGGCACGGCGGTCTCAGTTCAGGCCACGTCACCTTCGACCTCGGCGTTCCATTCGCGCTTGACGGCACGCCATGCCTCGTCGGTCAGGTGGCGCCGCCAGTACGGGGAGCACGACAGCCCGGCGCGGTCCAGAGCACGCTCGGCGAGCAGGTGACGACGGACCTCACGGACCTCAGCCGCTTCCCCGTGGACGAACGCGTGGACCCGCTCGGGCAGATCGGGCAGGTTCGCGACCGCATCGGGCAGCACTCGGCCGACACGATCGTGGTCGCCGCTGCGGTGCAACCAGCGCAGCTCCACGCCCCCAGGGTGGGCGAGGTCCAGCTCGTGCTCGGGGCCGTCGACCACGATCAGCGCGCTCCCTCGGGCGTCGGTCGGCAGCACCTCCAGCGACGCGGCGATCGCCGGCAGGGCGGACTCGTCGCCGGCCAACAGGTGGTGGTCGACCTGCGGATCGGGCCGGTAGCCGCCGCTAGGGCCCGTGAGTACCAGCACGTCGCCAACCACGGCGGTAGCTGCCCAGGTGCCGCCAGGACCTCCGTGGTGGGCCACCACGTCCAGCGTCAGCTCGCCCCGGACCGCATCGAAGCGTCGCACGGTGTAGCGACGACGAGCCGGCTGCAGGTGGTGGGGCTGTGCCTCGCGGACCACCTC
>SLLJ01000242.1 GCA_007134165.1 Nitriliruptoraceae bacterium
GGTGAACACCCCCGAGCCGAGCACCTCGACCGCCGGCCGGGAGTAGGCCACCAACCCGGCGGTGTCCTCGGTCAGATCGGCACCGAGCAGCCGGGCGACGTGCTCGTGCAGGACGAGCGCACCGAGCGACCAGATCGTCAGCACGGCTGCCCGGCCCCACGGGTCGGCCGTCGGACGGATCATGCCGGTGTCCTCACCGGTCGCCAGGTAGGCCTGGGCGTCGGTGACGAGTTCATCGACGAGCGTCGCGACCTGCGGCGAGTGGTCGACGAGCCGGCGGGCGAGGTAGCGCAGCAGGGGCCGGCTCGACGCCGCCTCGCGCAGACTGCCCATGGCATCGAGCCCCGCGCCGGCAGCCATGGCCTGCTCCTTGGCCCGCCGGGTGCTGTCGACGACGTGTTCGTCACAGGCACGGACCAGCCCGGCCTTGGACCCGAAGTGATGCACCACCAGGGCTGGCGAGACCTCGGCGTTCTCGGCGATGACACGCAGGCTCGTACCGTCGACGCCGTCGTCGCCGAAGCGGCGCAGCGCGGCATCGCGGATGCGCGCACGGCCGGTGCGGTCGTCCGGTGACCTCGGAGCTCGGTCCGCCGGCGAACTCGGCGGCATGGCTGCGGCCGACATCGGTGCTGAGTTCATGTTCAGCATCATGGCTGAACGTTCAGTCAGCGTCAAGGGAGCGTCGCCTCCGATCGATCGCGACGCCTCTGCCCAGAGCCGAGGAGTGACGCATGTCCACGACGTAGACTGCCGAAACCCCACCAGCGACACAGGAGCGCATCACCATGCAGGTCGACGGACTTCGCGACGAGGACATCGTGACCCACGACTCCGGCGCCTCTGGACACACTGACGGCACGGACGGCACGGACGGCACGGACGGCACGGACGCCGACGCAACCGACGCAGACGGGACCGACGGAACCGACGCGAACGGGACCGACGGAACCGACGCGAACGGAACCGACGCGAACGGCACCGACGCGAACGGCACCGACGCGAACGGCACCGACGCCGACGGCACCGACGCCGACGGCACCGACGCCGACGGCACCGACGCCTGAGTTGACCACCGCCGAGCACGACGAACTCGCGCGCCTCGTCGGCGATCCGAAGCGCTTCCTCGAAGCGGTCTTCGGGCAGCGACCCCTGCTGATCCCTGCGGCAGATCCCACCGGCTTCAGCGATCTGCTCGCGCTCGACGACGTCGATCACCTCGTGTCGGCATCGGCGCTACGAGCGCCGGCGTTCCGCCTCGTTCGCCACGGCAAGGCGCTGGTCCCGACCCGTCGTGCCACGATCGGCTCGCGCACCGTGTCCGATCTGATCGATGTCGCCGCGGTCCACCGCGAGTTCGCCGCCGGCGCCACGATCGTGCTCCAGGGCCTGCACCGCACCTGGCCGTCGGTGGCCGCCCTGTGCCGCTCGCTCGAGGCGACGCTGACCCACCCGGTACAGGCCAACGCCTACCTGACTCCTCCCGTCGCCCAGGGGCTGAAGCTGCACGCCGACCCCCACGACGTGTTCGCCGTGCAGATCCACGGCCAGAAGCGCTGGGTCGTCGAACCCGACGGCGAGCCGTCGTGGGACCTGGTCCTGGATCCCGGCGACGTGCTGTACCTACCGGCCGGTACCCGCCATGCGGCGCAGACCGTCGAAGAACCTTCCCTGCACCTCACGCTCGGCATCAAGACGATCACCTGGCGCTCGCTGATCGAACGGGCGTGGCGTGCCACACTCGATCAGAGCCACGACGAGGCCCGCGCAGACCTCGACGCACCACTGCCTGCCGGGTGGGCTGACGAGCCGAGCTCGCTGGCCGCCAACCTGCACGACCAGCTCACGACCTTGGCCGCACAGCTGAGCAGCAGCGATGTCGAGCCGGTGCTTCAGGGCGCCGCCGCGCACTTCCACACCACGCGGCACCCGGATCGCCGTGGCGGCCTGCGAGATCTGCTCGAGGTCGGCGGACTGCACGACGCCACGCTGCTCGAGCGCCGCGCCGGCAGCGGGGCCCGTACGTGGGAGGACGACGAGGTGCTGCACCTCGCCCTGGTCGATCGCCGGCTCACGATGCCGGCACGGCTCGCCCCTGCGGTCCATACCGTGCTCACCGCCCGCCGGCTGCGGCCACGCGACCTCGACGACCACCTCGACCGCGACAGCCGCTTGGTGCTGTGCCGCCGCCTGGTCCGCGAAGGCCTGCTGCGCATCGTGCCCGACGCGCTCGCAGCGCCCCCCGCCGATGCGTGAGCCCTGCGCGGTCCGCTCACGGCGGGAGGCCGAGCCCCTTATCGGCACGGCGTCGCGGGCCCGACGTTGGCTCCTGCTCGAGCAGCCCGGCCCCTGGGCCGCCGACGCCCTGCACAGCGACCGCCTCGATCCCGAGGTGGCGGCCCGCCTCCGGACGCTGGCGGCGGAGATCCCGGCGCGGGTGCTGCTGATCCGCCGCACCGGCCGTGCTCGTGGAGGCACCCGCTTACGCACGCTGCTGGTCGGGTTCAGCAGCGCGACCCGCAGTTGGCTCGAGCGCTCCACGCTGCGCGAGGTCCGCGATCTGCTCGACCTCGACCTCGGCTCGCTGACCACCGGCGACACGCTCGGGTGGGCACGCTGCGATCGACCGGTCTACCTCGTGTGTACCAACGGTCGGCACGATCCGTGCTGCGCGACCTTCGGGCGCCCGGTCGCAGAGGCGCTCGTCGAGGTGGTCGGCGAGCGGCTCTGGGAGTGCTCCCACGTCGGCGGTGACCGCTTCGCCGGCAACCTCGTCTGCCTGCCCGACGGGCTGTTCTACGGCCGACTCGACCCCGACACGGCGCGCACGGTCGTCGACGCCCACGAGCAGGGACGCCTCACGCTGCCCTTCTGGCGGGGGCGATCCTCGACCAAGTTCGCGGTCCAGGCCGCTGAGGCGTTCGTGCGGGAGGCAACCACCGCCGATGGACTCGCCGCCGTGCGCGTGGTGAGCGCACGGTCGGACCGCGGTACCGGGCGCACCGTGGTGCGGGCCGAACTCCACGCCGAGCACACCTACGAGGCGGTCGTGCGCACCAGCGAACGCGACACCCCCGACGGGGTCACCTGTGCAGCCACCGGCAGGACGTGCCCGACCTACACGCTCGAATCCCTCCGGCGGATCGAGTCCTCCGGCTGACCGACGCGGGCCGCCCCATCCCGGGACGGCCCGCTCTGCGTCGGTCCGCGCCGCTCAGCGTTTGTCGGCGTACATGCCCTCGATGACGTCGAGGTACTTGGTGTGCACGACGTTGCGCTTGAGCTTGAGCGAGGGCGTGAGCTCCTCGGACTCCGCGGTCCACTCCTCTGGCACGATCTCGAACTTGCGCACCTGCTCGACCCGGGCCAGGTCGGCGTTGCCGGCGTCGACCGCCCGCTGGACCTCGGCGACGATCCGCTCGTCCTGCGCGGCCTCAGCGACCGACGCGAACGGGATGCCGTTGGACTCGCACCAGCCCGGCAGCACCTCGGCGTCGAGCACGACCAGCGCGGCGATGAACGGCTTGTCGTCGCCGACCGCACAGATCTGGCCGATGATCGGCGAGCGCTGCTTGATCGACTCCTCGATGTTGTTGGGCGAGAGGTTCTTTCCGCCCGCGGTGATGATCAACTCCTTCTTGCGGCCAACGATGCGCACGTAGCCGTCGTTGTCCATCCGACCCAGGTCCCCGGTGTGCAGCCAGCCCTCGGGGTCGATGGTCTCCTTGGTGGCCTCGTCGCGCTTCCAGTAGCCGCGGGTGATGCTGGGTCCGCGGGCGAGGATCTCCCCGTCGTCGGCGATGCGTACCTCGATGCCGGGCAGTCGGGGTCCGACGGTGCCGATGCGCACCTCACCGGGGGTGTTGGCGGTGATCACGGCGGTCGACTCGGTCATGCCGTAGACCTCGAGGATCTCGACCCCGATGGCCTTGAAGAAGATGAGCAGGTCCGCGCTGATCGGCGCCGCACCCGACAGCGCGTACTTGAGCTCGTCCATCCCGAGCCCATCGCGGATCTTGGCGAAGACCAGCCGGTCGAAGATCGCGTGCTGCAGGCGCAGGCCGAACCCTGGTGTGCGGCCGGCCATCTCCTCACGGACCTTGGCCATCCCGACGTCGATGGCGCGCTTGGCCAGCTGTCGCTTGCGCGGGTTCTCGGTCTCCTCGACCTTGGCCAGCAGGGCGGCGTTCATCTTCTCCCACACCCGCGGGACGGCCATGAAGGTCTGCGGGCGGGCCTCCTGCAGGGTGTCGACGACCGCGGAGATCTCCTGCACGAAGTACACCGTGCCGCCGAAGCGCACCCCGACGTAGTGGGTGGTCATGCGCTCGGCCACATGGGCCAGCGGCAGATAGGACACGCCGCGGTTACCGGGCTGGATGTCGAGCATCTGCTGCACGACCCCGAGCATGTACAGCAGGTTGCGGTGGGTGATCACCACGCCCTTGGGGGGTCCGGTGGTCCCCGAGGTGTAGATCAGCGTGACCGGGTCCTCGGCGTCCACCGCCCGCCAGCTGTTCTCGAGCTCACCCTGGCCGCCGGCCAGCGCTTCGGCGCCCCGCTCGCGCAGCTGCTCGTAGCTGATCACCTTGTCGCTGAGCTCCACCCCGGCGGGGTCGACCACCACGATGGTGGTCAGCGCCGGCAGGGACGGCGACACCGCCAGCCACTTGTCGAGGTAGGACTTGTCCTCGACCACGGCGACCTTGGCGTCGCAGTTGCCGGCGATGTAGCCGACCTGCTCGGCCGTGAAGGTGTTGTAGACCGACACGGGGGTGCCCCCGGCCAGCAGCGTGCCGATGTCGACCAGCACATGCTCGGGCCGGTTGGTCATCATCAGGGCGACGAAGTCACCATGGCCGACCCCCAGCCGGCGCAGCGCCATCGCCAGTTCGCTCGACTCGCGCCGGTAGTCGGCCCAGGTCCAGGTCTTGAAGCCTTCGCCCTGCTTGACGACCAGCGCCGGACGCCCGGCATTGGTGTCGCAGGTGGACATGAACGCATCGACGAGCGTCTTGCCCTCGATGCCCGCGAGGATCTCCTCGCGTTCCTTGACGATCTGCTCGGACGTCACGACAACCCCTCCCAAGGCGGACAGGAGCCAAGTGGACACGGCCGGACGGCCGAGGTCAAAATCGGCGACCGTCGGCGACCGTCGGCGCCAGCCTCTCGCGCCTCACAGCACCGCGTCGACGGCCACGGCGATGAACAGCAGGCCGAGGTAGATCGTCGAGTAGTGGAACAGGCGCATCGCCACCGCGATGGTGCGCTGGCGGCGCAACTCGTGGGCGAGCAGCAGCCAGACCACGCTCAGCAGCAGCGAAACGACGGCGAACAGCCAGCCCACCCCGCCCCCGGCAATCGTCATCAGCACGATTGCGAACAGGAGGTAGCTGTAGAGCAGGATCTGGCGGGTGGCCTCGTCGTTGCCCTGGGTGACCGGCAGCATCGGCAGCCCGGCCCGGGCGTAGTCCTCCCGGTACTTCATCGCCAGGGCCCAGAAATGCGGCGGCTGCCACCACAGCATGATCGCGAACAGCAGCCAGGGACGGGGGTCGGCCAGTGACCCACCCGATACGGCCGCCCACCCGGTCAGCACCGGCACGCAGCCGGCGATGCCACCGATCACCACCCCCTGGTCGGTCCGCCGCTTGAGCCCGAGGGTGTAGACGAAGACGTAGAAGAGGATCGCCCCGGTGGCCAGCAGGGCCGCGGTGAGGTTCACCAACCCCCACAGCCACACGAACCCGGCGATCCCCAGCGCCGTCGCGAGCACCGCGGTGCCCAGCGGACTGATCTCGTCGCGGGCGGTCGGCCGCGCGGCGGTACGGGCCATGAGCCGGTCGATGTCGCGGTCGATGAAGTTGTTCCAGGCGTTGGCGCTCGCCGCCGACATCGTGCCCCCGAGCACCGTGGCGATCACCAGCCAGGTTCCCGGCCATCCCTGCGCAGCGACGACCATGGTGGGCACGGTGGTCACCAGCAGCAGCTCGATGATGCGCGGCTTGGTGACCATCACGTAGCGGCGCACGGTGTCCATCGTGCCGCCACGACGCTCGTAGCGGCCCTCGTCGTGCAGCGGACCTTCGACGGTCTCGGCCGGCAAGGCTTCGGAGTGGGTCATCTCAGCGTGCTCCCCGCCGCGTCTCGCGCCACATCGTCGCCCCGAGCCCCGCGAGCAGCACCCCCGCCCCGATCGCGGTCACGTACAGCACCAGGTGCACCGTGACGAACGCGGTCGAGAACGACGCGGCACCCTCGAGCAGGTTGACGATCCGGGTCCCCCACAGCCACAACTGGAACAGCCCGAGCCCGACCAGCACCACCGCCCGCCGACGATGGACGTGCACGGGCACATCGACCACGGTCGGGCGCACATCGAGGGACACGCGTCATCCAAGGGGGGTGGACTCTCCGGGCGCCGGTAAGGTTACGCGGTCAGTCACCCGCGCGGCGAGCCTGGAGCAGACGCAGCCCATGGAGCCGATCGAGCGCAACGAACCGGGACCGGCAGCACGCA
>SLLJ01000293.1 GCA_007134165.1 Nitriliruptoraceae bacterium
CCCATCACGAAACCCACGGCGAGGTCGATGAAGCTGCCGCGGGCGATGAACTCACGGAACTCGGCGATCATGCTGCGCTCCTGACGCGACGGCCGCAGCGGCGTGAACAGCCGGGCGGCTGGACGGCGCGGTCGATCGGCCGAGTGTAGTCGTGCGCGGTCGCTCGCACGCGTTCAGTGACCGGGTCGATCCCCGGCCTGACCGCGGCCCCGTTGCGACGTGTCCGTTCGGTCGGTGCGCGTCGGCCAGGGACCGGTGGTCCTTCACCAGGGGGTCGAGCCGGCCGAACGCGCCAATTGGCAGACCGGCATCGTGCCGCAGCCCGGTCCGTCCCGGTACGGCGGATCCGCCGTGAGCGTCGTCGCACGGTTCGACATCATGCAAGGTGCCGTCCTCCTGGTCCTCCTCGAGGTCCCCGACGCACCGCCGGTCGCCGGGCTCGAGCATCATGGCCAGAGCACCCGGGACCCGGCCCAGGCCACGGATGTGCTGCCGGGCCAGCACGCTGGCAACGAGATCGAACCGCTTGTCGGGGACGGGGTCGCGCGCCGTCGTGACCTGCTCTTCGTCGTCGTCCCAGGTGGCAGCGCGGGTTTGGACGTCGGTCGGCCCGGCGGGATCGCTTCCGGAGCCGAGGTGGCAGCACGTGCGCCCGTGGGCGCGCTGGGACGTCGCAACGACCGAGGTTGGCGTTGGCTGGCTGCGGTGCACCCGCAGGGCTGCGGCGCCGTGTCGGTCACCGGGCCACGGAGGCGTCCACGTCGTCAAGCCAGGCGGCCAGGACCGGCCGGATCCCGGCCACGGTCTGGGAGGGCCGGCTGGCACGACCGTCGGGGCTGGCGGCCGCCGTCACCCGCAGAGCATGGTCCGCTCCCGGCACGTGGTGCACACGGAGCGGTCCCGGCAGCGCGGGAATCTGCGCCTCGAGCAGCGACAGGGTGCAGAGCGCATCGCGCGTCCCCTGCACCAGCAGCGTGGCCAGATGCAGTCGCGGCCAATGCGCGACCCGCAGCCGCTCGGGGCGGCCGGCGGGGTGCAGCGGGTAGCTCACGCACAACAAACCGGCCAGCGCCGGCAGGTTCGCCGGAGGGTCGGCGACCAGCAGCGAGGCGACCCGCCCTCCGTAGGAGCGGCCACCGACGATCCACGCGACGGGGGCGTCGAGGTGCGCGTCGACCGCGGCGAGCACCGTGGCGTAGGCATCCACGGAACGCTCGGCCCGAGGGGCGCCGCGCCGGCCCGCCTCGCGGAACGGCAGGTTGGCACGGACCGCGGGGTGTCCGAGGTCGGCAAGCAGCGCGGCCAGCGCCGTCAGGCCCTCGTCGTCGAGGTCGGCACCGGCACCGGGGACCAGCAGCACCGGGCTGGCCTCGACTCGGCCGCCGTCCGGCGCATACTCACCGGCGGGGAGGTGGACCGCGATGCTGACCGCGGCCACCTGGGGGTCGTCGACGGGCACGCGCAGCCGCGCCACGTCCTCGGAGGTCACCGGTGATCGGGAACCGTGATCACCACCGGGCACGGGCTGTGGGCGACGACCTGATGGCTGACCGAGCCGAGCAGCAGGCCGCGGAACCCGCCCAGCCCGCGCGCACCCACCACCATCAGGTCGGCCTCGGCGGCCGCCTCACACAGCACGCTGGCTGCCCCACCGGCCCGCACCGTGCGCGACAGGGGGATCTCACCGGGGCCACCGACCTGCTCGAGCACCTCCTCGATCACGCTCAGAGCGGCGTTGGCGAGCTCGTCGTCCGACGGCAGGGTGACCACCGCAGGCAGTGCCGCGAGCTCCGGGGTCGGGTAGGCGTGCACGACCTCGACCGCACAACCGCGCAGCCGTGCTTCGTCCAGCGCCCAGCGCAGCGCCTTCACGGACTCCTTCGATGCATCGACTCCGACGACGATCCGGCCCATGTCGACCCTCCGGTTCCTGGGCTGCGTGCGCTGAGCCTGGCACCCACCGGGCTCCCTGACAAGGGCGGGTGGTCACCGCCACGGGTGACGATGTGCCCGGCTGCGCGGTGTGCTGTTCTACGCTGCTCTCGGGCAGCCTGCGCCCACGACCAAGGGGGCGGTGCCGTGCGAGAGCCCGAACGCCTGCTGACCGCCGACGAGGAGATCCTCGACCGGTTCCGCCCGCACTGGAAGGTCCTGCTGCCGGCACTTGGCTGGGCGATGGTGCTGGCCGCGGGGGTCGGCATCATGCTGGCCGCGGTCGGCGACCCCACGTGGCGCTGGGCGGCCGGCGTGGTCGCGATCGCGCTGTGGCTGCTGCTGGCCGTCCGGTCGGTGGTCGCCTGGTGGGCGGCGATCTATGTTCTGACCACCGAACGGATCATCGTGCGCACGGGCTTGCTGGCGCGCCGCGGTACGGAGATCCCACTCGAAAGCATCGTCAACGTGCTGTTCAGCCAGCGGGTGATCGAGCGCCTGCTCGGCTACGGCGACGTCCTGATCGAGTCCGCCGGCAGCCAGGGCCAGAGCCGGCTCGAGGACATCCCCGACCCGCAGGGCTTCCAGTCCGAGGTCCATGCCGCACGTGAGGCCCGGGCGATGATGCTCTCCGGCCCCCACGACCCCAGCTCGGCGCGAGACCTCGTCGCGCAGCTCGAGGCCCTGGCCGCGCTGCGCGAACGCGGGCACCTCACCGACATCGAGTTCGAACAGGGCAAGGCACGGCTGCTCGCCCACGACGACACCACCGATGCCGATGCGCCGCGCTGAACCCGGCAGCCCGGGCGCTGCGCACCACATCGGCGACTCAAGTTGCTACCACGGCCACCGAAGGAAGGGATGGCCCCACCACTCGGGCCTGGATCGAAGGACCACGGATGGCACCCTTCCACGACCGCAGCTCCCACCCGACCCACGCATCCGAGCGCGCCGGCACCTGCCGAGCCTGCCCCCAGCGAGTTGTGTGCTTCGGCCGGATCTTCTGCCCCCGGCAGCAGGCGCCGATCGAGCTTCCGCACGACTGACGCCGGGTCGGGCGTCGAGCCCTCCTCCTCACGTGGCAGGCGGCGAGGAAGGCGCGCCGCGATGAGGGTGCTCGTCGTCGAAGACGATCGTGCGGTACGCGACGCGCTGGACCGGGCGCTGCGCGCCCAGGGGCATGCCGTCCGGGTGGCGCCCGACGGACTGCGTGCCCTGCAGGCACTGCGCGACGAACCCGTCGACCTCATCGTGCTCGACCTCGGGTTGCCGGGTGCCGACGGACTGTCGGTGTGCCGACGACTGCGCGCGGATGGCGACGGGACCCCGATCCTGATCCTCACGGCACGCGACGCCGTCGAGGACCGGGTCGCCGGCCTTGACGCGGGGGCCGACGACTACCTCGTGAAGCCTTTCGCCCTCGACGAGCTCAACGCACGGATCCGGGCCCTGGGCCGACGGGTCGGCGGCCCGCCGGTCCCGACGGTGCTGCGCTTCAAGGACCTCGTGCTTGATCCCGAGACCCGACGCGTCCGCCGCGACCTTCGGAGCATCGAGCTCACCGAGCGGGAGTTCGCGCTGCTCTCCCGCTTCCTCGAGCACCCACGAGTCGTGCTCACCCGCGAGTCGCTGCTCGACGAGGTGTGGGGGCCGGACCATGCGGCCAGCCCCAACGCACTCGAGGTCTACGTGGGTTACCTGCGCCGAAAGCTCGAGGCGAATGGTGAGCCACGGCTGCTGCACACCGTGCGCGGGGTCGGCTACGTGCTGCGCGACGTGCCGTGAACTACCGCCGCCGCGTCACGCTCCAGACCGCGGCGACGGTCGCCCTGGTGGTGCTGGTGCTCGCCGGGCTCACCCGACAGCAAGCTCAGTCGGCACTCATCGCCACGGTGGACGACGACCTGCGGGCGCTCGCGACCGCTGCACAGTACGCCCCGCGGACAGCGCCGCGCCCCGGACGTGGGCCTGGTGCGGACCATCGCGTTCCCTCGTTCCCGGAGCTGCGTGGGCTGCGGCGTGGCGACGGCGCCGGGCGCTTCGGGGTCGTCACCGGGGTGACCCAGCTCGTGCGAGCCGACGGAACGCTGCTTGCCAGCACCGCCACGCCACCCCTGCCGATCACCGCCGAGGCCCGGGAGGTGGCGGCGGGAGCGACCGACGAGCACCTTGGCACGGTGGTCGTGGAGGACACCCGGCTGCGGGTGCTCACCCGGCACCTCGATGTCGACGTGGCGTTGCAGGTTGCTCGCCCGTTGAGCGAAGCCGACCAGACCCTGAGCACGCTGACCCGCCGATTGTCCGTTGCCGCCGCGATCGGGGTCCTGCTCGCCGCACTGCTCGGTTGGGTGCTCGCCGGTCGAGTCACCGGCCCGGTGCGGCAGCTGACCGAGCTCGCCGAGTCCGTGTCGCACACTCAGGATCTGACGCGGCGCCTCGACCTGCCCGGCGACGACGAGCTCGCCCGGCTCGCCGCCGCCTTCGACCACATGCTCAGCAGCCTGCAGGAATCCCGACGCGCCCAGCGGCAGCTGATCGCCGACGCCTCCCACGAGCTGCGCACCCCGCTGACCAGCCTGCGCACCAACATCGACCTGCTGCGCTCGGGCCTGACGCTGCCGGCCCCGGACCACGACCGGCTGCTGGCCGACCTCGACAGCCAGCTCGCAGCCTTCGCGCGGCTGGTCGAGGGCCTCGTCGAGCTCGCGCGGGGCGATCAGCCACCGGTGACCCCCGAGCGTCTGGACCTGGCCGAGGTGACCGTCGAGGTCGTCTCCGAGGTGCGCCGCGACCATCCCACGGCCCGCATCACCGTGAGCGCGCACGCCTGTCCGGTCGTCGGCGACCGCATGCGGCTGGCACGGGCGGTGCGCAACCTCGTCGACAACGCCGTGGTGCACGGCGGCGGCGAGGTCGAGGTCGAGGTCGGATCCGCTGGGCTGACCGTTCGCGATCACGGCGACGGGCTCGACCCGTCGCTTCTTCCGCGGGTGTTCGACCGGTTCACCCGAGGGCCCGACACCGGCGATCGACCCGGCTCCGGACTGGGCCTGGCGATCGTACGCCAGGTCGCCGAGTCCCACGGTGGGAGCATCGAGGCCGTCGACTCCCCCGGAGCAGGCGCCACGTTCCGCCTCCTGTTGCCCCCCGCCGTCACGGACTGAGCGCGCCGGTCTCAGGCTCTTCTCAGGCACGCGGGTCATGCTCGTTTCCAGCGGTCGACCACCCCCCTTCCGGCGATCGCGAGGAGACTGCATGTGCCGCATCATCCGCACCCTGAACGCTACGCTGGCGGCAGCGCTGAGCGCTGGCATGCTGATTGTCGGGAGTGGCGGCACCGCCAGCGCAGCTCCAGCCGACCTCGACGTCGTGCCTCGTCCGGACTGCCCGCTGAGCTTGGAGGAGCGGGCCGAGCGCCACAACGAGCGTGACGCCTGGCGGGCCGAGCGCCACAACGAGCGTGACGCCTGGCGGGCCGAGCGCGACCAGCGCCATGCCGCGCGGGGTGGGGCCCGCGACCGGTCAAGGGAGCAGCCTGCCGAGGACTGCCCACGCAGCGAGGAGGAGCGTGCGCAGCGCTGGCAGGACCGCGACGAACATCGCGCCTCGCGTCGCGAGGCGCGTGCTCAGCGGGAGGCAACGCGGCCCGACGGCGTTGGATCGACCTCGCGCACGTTCCGCGACGGCGCGACCCCGAGCATCCGCTTCGAGGGTGGGTTCGCCCGCGCTGCCGGCCAGGATCTGACCACCGACTGACCTCGGGATCGCTCCCGCCTCGTGACGGCGCTGCTCGCCTCCTTGCCGTCGGATCGTGTCGACCCTCTCCGCCCGCACGGGTAGGGTAAAGGTGTGCCCAGACATCACGGCACACCTGCCATGCGCCGTGTCGAGGACCGCGCGTGGCACCGACCCAGGAGACGCACGCGATGCTCGGGATCCGCCTCACCGACGAGGTCGGCACGCTCGTGGACGGCCCCGTGGCCACCACGCAGCCCACGGCCACCCTGCGCGAGGCCGCCCACTCGCTCGCCGCCGACCGGGTCGGGCTGCTGGTGGTCGTCGACCACCGCGGCGTGCTCGGGGTGATCTCCGAGCGCGACATCGTGATGGCCGCCGCAGAGGACCTCGACCTCGACGAGGAGCGGGTCCGCGATCATGCGTCCGAGGATCTGCTGATGGTCGAGGAGACCGACACGGTACTCCAGGCCGCCCAGACCATGGCCAGCGCCGAGATCCGGCATCTGGCGATCGCCCGGCGCGGCGAGGTGACCGGCGTGGTGTCGGTGCGCGACCTCATGGCCGTGCTGCTCGAGGTCACCAGCGACGCGCCGGCCTGAGCCACCCGCTTCGGCCCGTCGGTCAGGACGGGGCGATGACCGCCGGCTCGGACTTGGCGTCGGCTGACAGCTTGGGGGGGCGCGGCGTGCCGTGCCGGCCACGGTCGAAGGCGTCCCACAGCGCGAGCATGCTCGGCAGCACCAGCACCGCGGCGATCAGGGAGTAGGCGATCGCGTAGGCGATCACGAAGCCCAACTGCGCGAAGGGCACCAACGTCGAGGTGGTGAGCACCCCGAAGCCGATGGCGGTGGTCAGCGCCGAGCCGGCCAGCGCCCCCCCGGTGCGCGACACGGTGCGCCGCAGCGCGGTCTTGCCGTCGTAGACCACCGTGCGCTCCTCGAGGAAGCGTGAGGTCACGTGGATCGTGAACGGCACCCCGATCCCGATCGAAAGCGCCGCCAGGGTGGCCGTGACCGGGTTGAGCGGGATGCCGGTCAGTGCCATGGTCCCGAAGGTCAGCGACAGCACCAGCCCGACGGGCAGCACCGTGATCACGCCCAGCAGGGGGCGCCGGGCCGACAGGGTGAAGTGCACGACCAGCAAGGCCATGGCCGCGCCGAGCGCGATCAGCAGCGAGATCACCTGGGTGTCCTCGATCTGATCACTCTGCCGGGCCTGCGCGATCTGCTGCGAGGCGGGCACGACGCTGGTGCCGGCCTCGGCGACCGGGGCGAAGACCTCGGCCAGACCCGTCTCGAGCTCGCCGGCCCCGTCCTGGCCGGCCGAGGTGCGCAGGTCCACGCGGGTGAGGAAGCCCTCTCCGTCCCGGGCCAGCACCTGCTCGGCACCGGGGACCTCGTCGAGCAGCAGGTCGTAGAGCGCCGCCACGTCGGCGTCTTCGGGCACGGTGAGATCCTCGCTGACGCCAGCCTGCGCCAACTCCCCGGCCACTTCGCCCTGCCCGAAGGCCTGCCCGAGCACCGACACCACCGAGGTCGCGTCCGTCTGTCCGCCCACGCTCTGCACGCCCTCGACGTCCTGGGCCGCCTGCACCGCGTCGACCAGTGCGTTGTGCGCGGCCGGCGTGGCGACCTCTCCGGTGATCAGTACCTGGGTCGCCTCCTCGAAGCCACCGTCGAACTGCTCGGTGATGGTCTCGAAGGTTTCGAGCAGGGGTTCGTCCTGCGGCACGAAATCGGTGAGGTTGAACTCGCTGTCGAGTTGGGTGAAGCCGTAGCCGCCGAGCACCACCAGCGCGGTCGCAACCAGCAGCGTGGGCACCGGGGCGTGCTCGGCCAGCCAGGCGGTGCGGCCCGCAACCTGGGGCAGGCCCCGCTCGGTCTGGCTGGACAGGGCTGCGCGGGGCAGCCGACCGAGGCGGACCGCCCGGCGGTCGAGCAGCAGCCGCACGGCAGGCAGGAAGGTCAGCGTGAGCACGAAGGCGGCGGCGATCCCCACGGCCGCGAGCACCCCCAGGGTGGCCAGGAAGGACACCGGGCTGGCGAGGTTGGTGAGGAAGCCGATCGCGGTGGCCGCGGTGACCAGCATCAACGTGAAGCCCACCGTGCGCATCGACACGCGCAACGCATGGTCCGGGTCGCCGCTGGCGCCGATCTCCGCGCGGTAGCGGGCGAGCAGGTGGATGGCGAAGTCGACGCCGAGTCCCACGATCAGGATCGGCACGATCTGGGTCTGGGGGGAGAAGTAATCGATGACGTCGAGGTAGTCGGGGCCGAGCAGCACGCCCAGCCCCTGCATCCAGACCACCGACATCACGATCACCGCGAGGGTCAGACCGACGTCGGCGGCGGTGCGCCGTCCGATCAGGCGGCGCTGACCGGCCTCTGGCCGCAGCCAGTAGACGACCGCGAGCACGAGCAGGATGATCAGCAACGCGGTCCCGAACAAGCGCCCGATCTCTGGACCGGGGTCGCTGGCGGTGAGCAGCAGCCCGAAACCGAACGGGGTGACGCTGAGCGTGTCGGGCACGTCAACGCCGGCGATGACCTCGGCCAGGTCGCGCTGACGGTCGAGCACCTGCTCGGCGTCGAGATCGGTGGTGTCCTGGAACACCACCATCAGTCCGGCATTCGGCGGCTCGGTGGAGCCGGTCAGGTTCTCGAACAGCCCGGCGACCTGCGGCGGCAGCATCGACAGCGCCTGGGACTGCAGTTCACGCACGGCCTCGTCGTCGAGGGACGCCGGATCGATCCCGGCCATCGCCACGCCCTGCTGGGCGCCGCCGAGGAAGCTGGCGATCGCCGGCTGCTGACCGTCGGGGATGAGCGTGTCCGCTACCTCGCTGGCACGGATCGCCTCCTCGATCGCGATCGTGGCGCGCAGGGCGTCGGCGGAGCGCACGTCGCCGTCGGACTCGATCACCACCTGCAGCACGGCGGTGGGTTCGCCGAACTCCTCGTCGATGGTGGCCAGCGCCCGAGTCAGCTCGTTGTCCTCGGTGGTGACGTCCTGGACGTTGACGGCCTGCGACGAGAACCCCCCGAACACCAGGGTGACGAGGACCGCGGCGAGGAGCACGAGCACCGGGCGGCGTACGATGGCACCGGCGAGCGCACGGAAGACGAACTGCATGAGGTCCCTCCGCAAGACGGGGACGACGACTCGATGCCGCCGCCGCGTGTTCGCACCGCCTGACATCCTGTATCGGTGCTTACACTCCGACAACCCGCACAACGACCGGGAACGCGCGCTGATCGCACATGGCCGGGACGCCCACGCGACGGTGACGGACGCCCGCTGGGACGGAGGTGTGCGCGGTGACTGAGACCTGGGACCACACGGTGGCCGAGCACCGGGCGTCCACCCGGCAGCGGCTGTTCGGTGCGGCGATGGCGGTCCTGGCCGAGCACGGCATGGCCGGGGCCACGATGACCGCCATCGCCGAGCGGGCCGGCGTGTCAAGACCGACGCTCTACAAGTACTTCCCGGACGTCGACCATCTCGTCGCCGCGCTCGCCCGCGAGGAGTTCGCCTCCTTCCGCGACGAGCTGGACCGCACCATCGACCCGGACTCGCCCGCGGTCGAGCAGCTCGAGCACCTGGTCGTCGCCCACCTGCGCTACTTCGCCGCGGACCGCGCCCGGATGGGCGACGGCAGCCTCGAGGCCGGCATGTCGCCGGTGGTCCGGGCCGCCGTCGAGGAGGAGCTCGTCGAGCACCACGCCCGGCTCGTGGGGATCCTGACCGCCGGCGTCGCCGACGGATCGCTGCGCCCCGACCTCGACCCCGATCTGGCCGCCGAACTGGTACAGCACGTGCTCGGCGGGATGCGCCACACCGTACGGCGCCGCGACGGCGATCCGCTCGACCTGGCCCCACCGGTGATCCGGATGGTGCTCACCGGGCTGGCCACCAACGACTTTCGTCCCTGATCTCCGGGCCGAGAAGGCGTAGGGTCGAAGGAGCAGGCCGGCGTGCCTGCCGAAGTGGGCGCGCTCGGCGTGGAACCGCACGACGAGGAGGTCTCCCATGATGACGGCGACCCGAACTGGCGCACTCATCGCCGTGGTTGCGATCGGGGCCATCACCCTGATGCTGGTTGGCGGCACCGACGATGCCGCACGACCCGACGGCGAGGGCGTGCTCGAGATCGCTCTGCACGATTACGGCTTCGAGCCCGACACCCTGCGGCTACCGACCGGGGAGCCGCTCACGCTGCGCTTCGTGAACCAGGATGATCCCAGCCACCACGTGTCCTTCGGGCGCGAGGTCCGCGAGCACGACGGTCGTGCCGTGGGCTTCGACGAGGACCTGTTCGCCGGGCTCGAGCCCCGGGTCACCCCGCCGGCGGCCCAGACCGGACCGAGCGCCGACGACCCCGGGTTCGAGGTCCTGGTGCGCGGACACGAGACGGTCACGCTGGAGGTCACCCTGCCCCCCGACCGGACCGGGAGCTGGGAGATCGGCTGCTTCACCGGCCGCGGCTGCCACTACCGTGCCGGACTCGCCGGCACCGTGATCGTCGAGTAGCCCGTCGCCCCGACCCCTCGTCGCCCCGACCCCTCGTCGGCCCGATGGCGTCCTGATGCGGCGACTCCTGACAAGCCCGTGACCCTGAGGGGTCCGAGCACGTCGGCCGACCGGTCGTTCGTCCGGCTGCAGCACGCGCTGCCGCCGGCTACTCTGAGCGATGAGAGCCCTGGGGTCGCCGGCCGCTGGTTGCGGTTGGCCTCGGTCCCGGCGGCGGGCCGATCCAACGGAGGCCGCCGCTCCGGTGACTCAGGGGAGGTGGAGGTCACCGTCACGCGGTGGTCCGCCGCGCTGCGGGCCATCGGGCACGCCGCTGAGCGGCTGGCCATCCGCGGCGATCCGGTCGACGCCACCCGACGGCGCGAGATCGAGGAAAGAGCACGCCATCAGCATCCTGACACCGTCGGCGCCGGTCGTGCCGGACGCACCCGACGACCTGCGACCACTGGCCCAGGCCCATCTCGATGGGGTGGCCTCAGAGCACGACCTCATGGTGCTGCGCGCCCATGAAGAGGACTGGATCGATGCCCTGCGGGCCCTGCACCGCCGAGTCAAGGCCACGCTCGACCGGGTGGCTCGCGAGGTCAACGGCCCGGAGCGCTCGCTGGTGCTCGCGGACTTCGAGGCGGAACGCGATCGCATCGAGACGACGCTGGCTGAACTGACCGGCTCCGGGTCGCAGGCTCCGGTCACCGCCGCACCGGCCGCGGACGACCCTGCCGACGACGACCCCGAGCCGCTGATCACCGAACCTCAGCTGCAGCTGACCTGGGACGAGGGTCGGGTACTCGCCTGGGCGGCCAGTTCGGGCGCCGGTCCGGAACCCACCCAAGCGGTCATCGAGCGGCTGCGGGCGGGCGGAGCGGCGGTCGGTGGGTGGGAACCCGACGAGCCGGTTGCGCTGCCCGGGGGCAGCAGCGCCCCCGCCGTGGCCGCGCCGATCCAGGCCAGCCTGGGCTGGCTGGTCTCCCTGGCCACCTCCGACCATGAGGAGCACGGCGTAAGCGTGCGGTGGATGGGGCTGGCGGCGGCGCTGGCGGTCCGGTTGGTCGGACAGGGCCGCATGGTGCCCCAGCTGACCAAGACCGGTGATGCGCCGGGCAACCGCTCCTACTTCGCGGTGCGCTGGGAGCCCACCCTCATCGACCACGACGAACTGGCGGGCCTGGCGCGGTCGATGCCCGGAACCGTGGCTGCCCGCAACCCGCGCCGTGACGCGCACGCCATCACCCGCGCGGTGGTCGCCGGCTTCGTCGACGCGATCTGCCGAGACGCCGCCGGCCGCATCGAGGTTCCGGCTCCGCCGCCCCAGCCCCACCGGGTCGCTGAAGTGGCCGAAACCGTCCTCGCGCGGCTCGACGGCTCAAGCTTCGAGGCGCCGCACCAGCAGGGCAGCGAGATCCGCCGGGGCCTCAAGAGCTGGGCCGAGGGCGTGACGGGTGCCTCCAAGCTCGCCCTGATCGTGAAGCTCGACCCGCCTGACGAGGGTGACGCGTGGCTGCTGCGCACCTTGGCCTCCGACGGCCGTCGCAAGGATGAGCCGGTCGAGGCGGCGATGTCGCGGGCCAACCACGAACGCAAGGAGGCGATCAAGCGCGAGCTCGAGCGTCTCGAGGGGCTCTACCCCCCACTCCGCCGGGGCAAGGACACCCGCCGCGGCCAGGTGATCCTGAGCCAGGACGAGGCGTGGGAGCTGATGAGCAGCACGGGATCGGTACTCGTCGCCGCCGGTTTCGAGGTCCGCGTCCCGCCGATGTCGCCGCGCAAGGCGACCCCGAGCCTGAAGCTCACCTCCACCGGCGTCGAGGGCGAACCCGTCGTCGGGGCTCGGCAGTTGACCAGCGTGCGCTGGTCGGCGGTGTTCGACGGCGTGGAACTCACCGCGCAGGACATCGCCCGACTGTCGGCGGAGTCGCGGCCACTGGTGCGCTCCGAGGGCCGCTGGGTCGAGGTCGACCACGCCGACCTCGCGGCGGCGGCCGCTGCCCTCGAGGAACGGGCTTCGCGCACCCGGCTCAGTGGGGCCGAGATGCTGCGCCACGCCCTCGGGCTCGACGGGATGGCGCTCGGCAGCCCGGTGGCCGTGGCCGGCGAGGGCTGGGCGGCCGAGCTGCTGGCCAGCGCCCAGGCGATCCCCGAGCATCCACCCACCCGCCCCGAGGGGTTCGAGGGCGAGCTACGGAGCTACCAGGCCGACGCGCTGGCCTGGCTGGGGTTCCTGGACTCGGCGGCGCTCGGAGGCTGCCTGGCCCTGGACATGGGGCTGGGAAAGACCCCCACCGTGCTCGCACATCTGCAGCGCACCACCGAGCGGGGGCCGGCGCTGGTCATTGCACCCCCCGCGGTGGTCGGCAACTGGGCCGCCGAGGCTGCCCGCTTCGTGCCCGGTCTGCGCGTCATGATCCACCACGGAGCGCGGCGCGCCGACACCGCCGACATCGCTGGCGAAGTCGCCGCGTGCGATGTACTCGTGACCACCTTCGGCACCGCCGTGCGGGACATCGGCGCCCTCGAGGAAGTGGCGTGGGGTACGGTCGTGCTCGACGAGGGCCAGGTGATCAAGAACCCGACCAGCGACACCGCCCAGCAGCTGCGCCGGCTCGACGGCCACCTGCGCCTGGTCCTCACCGGGACACCGATCGAGAACGGGCTGGGTGACCTGTGGGCCCTGATGGACTTCGTCAACCCGGGGCTGGTCGGGGACCGTGCCACCTTCATCGCCCAGATGCAGCAGGCCAGCGAACGCGGCAGGACCGCCGAGTCGGCGCTGCGCATGCTCAACGGCGTGCTGGTCTTCCGCCGTACCAAGGCCGAACCGGTGATTGCCGCCGAGCTTCCCGATCGCATCGACGCGCTCGACCACTGCCCGATGACTCCCGAGCAGATCGGGCTGTATCAGGCGGTGCTCGACGAGCTGGTGCTGGCCTCGTCTTCGAGCAGCAACGGCCAGCCCAACGGTGAGCCCCGCAAGGCGCAGGTGCTCGCCGCCATCACCGCGCTCAAGCAGATCTGCAACCACCCGGCGGCCTACACCCGCGACGAGGGAGCGCTCGAGGGCCGCTCCGGCAAACTCGCCCGGCTCGAGGAGATCGTCGACAACGTCTTCGAGGCCGGCGAACGGATGCTCATCTTCACGCACTTCGCGACCTGGGGTGAGCGATTGGCCACCCATCTCACGGCACGGACGGGCCGTCCCATCGCCTGTTACCACGGCGGGCTGAGCCGCGGTGCCCGTGACCGCATGGTCGAGGAGTTCCAGGCGCAGCAGGGGCCGGGTGCGCTCGTGCTCTCGCTCAAGGCCGGGGGTACCGGACTGAACCTCACCGCAGCCAGCCACGTCGTGCTCTACGACCGTTGGTGGAACCCGGCCGTCGAGGATCAGGCCCGCGACCGGGCCTGGCGCATCGGGCAGACCCGCACCGTGGTCGCCCACCGACTGGTCTGCCCGGGCACGGTCGACGAACGTGTCGAGGAGGTCGTGGCCGGCAAACGACGCATCGCGGATCTGGCCCTGCCCCGGTCGAGCTCCGTCGGCGACCTCGACGCCGAGCAGTTGCGCAAGGCACTCGGACTGGATCCGAGCCTGCTGCTGGCCGACGACAACCCCGTGCCCAGCATCCCCGGAGGTGACCGATGAGCGCCAAGCAGCAGGGCCGCGGGCAGAGCGCCAAGGGGCGTCGCCCGCAGGCCGGACGCAAGCGCAGCGGCAAGTCCCCCGCGACGCGGACCCCGAACCGTTCGGCAGCCAAGGCCCGCAACCGCAAGCGGACCAGGCCCCGGGACCCCGAGGGCCCCAGCTTCTGGGGCCGCCCGGGAGACCTGCCACCGGTCGAGACCGACGTGCGTATCACCGACGATGCGGCGGCGGTGCCGCGCTCACTGGGTCCCGCCCCCCTGCCCGGGCACGAGGCCATCGCCGAGCACTACTTCACGGCCGTGTACAACCGGGCGGTCATCACCGCTGGTGCGTTGGCGGCAGCCGGAGGGCTGATCGATCCGGGTGCCTTGCACGCAGCCGGCGATCACTGACTCCGTTCCGGGCAGACCGGCGCGAGCACCGAGCAGCCGATGGCGACGCGCACGTTGACATCCCGACGCCAGGTCCGCCGCTGGGTTCCCGACCAGCACGGTGCGTGGGCGATGCTCGGGCTGCCGTTCGTGGCCGGGGCCACCCTCGGGGGCTGGCGCGCCGCCCACGTCTGGCTCGGGCTGCTGTGGCTGGTGGGCTACCTGGCCTTCCATGCCGCCGGGCGCTGGCTGCGCTCGCGGCGAAGGGCCCGCGAACGCCTCCCGCTGCTGGCCTATGGGGCCGTCTGCGCGCCCCTGGCTGCGGCAACCCTCGCGACGAGCCCTCAGTTGCTCGTCTGGCTGCCGGCCTTTCTTCCGCTCCTGGTCGCCAGTCTGTGGTTCACCGCCCGCGGCGCCGAGCGGTCGTTGGCCAACGACTCGGTCACGGTGCTCGCTGCGGTGCTCATGGTCCCGGTTGCCGCTGAGGTGGGTGGTAACGGGGAACCCTCCGAGGTGCTGGTGGTCGCCGCGGTCCTGCTCGCCTACTTCCTGGGCACCGTGCTCTACGTCAAGACGATGATCCGCGAACGGGGACGGTCCGGGTACGTGGCCGCATCGGTCGGCTACCACCTGGCGGGCACGGCCGGAGCCGGCTGGCTGGCGGCCACCGGACGCCAGAGCTGGCCGCTGGTGGTGGTCTGGGTCCTGCTCAGCGCGCGAGCGGTGACTGGTCCGGCATGCAACGCGCGCCGCAGCCGGCCGCTGCGGCCGGCCATCGTCGGTGTGGGTGAGATCCTGGCTTCAGGTGCGGTGACCGCCCTGGCCGTGACCGGCGCAGCCTGACGTGCCCCGCCGGTTCACGCGGTGAGGTCTGGATCCTGAGCGCGGGTGGGGTGCGAACGACCCAACGACCGGCTCCAGGCAAGTGCGTTGCGGTACACGCTCTCCACCGTGTCGGACGTCAGTCCCAGCCGGGACGCAGCGACCATGCGTCGATCCCAGTCGGCGGCCTCGGTCGCGAGGGGGATGCTCAGCAGGTCGAGGTACTCGCCCGGCTCACCGCACAGCGCCGCGGCGACCTCGTCGGTGACCGGAAGCTGCTCGACCAGCGTGGGTGGCAGTCGGCCGTCGTCCCCGAGGATCGAGAACATGCCGAGACTGAAGGCCTCGAGGTGTCCGTCGCGCCCCCGAAGACGCTGGATCGTCTCGCAGGTGTGCGCGCGCAGCGCGGCCATTCGAAGCAGTTCGGGTGGGGCCCCGACCACCATGGACGAGATGGCCAACAGGGACACCCACTGCTTGATGGCCCGATCACCGAGCATGACCAGTCCGTGATGGACCGAGTCGATGTTGCGCCAGCCCATCGTCGCGTGCACCAGACGCAGGAAACGGTCGCTGACGCTGAGATCGCTGCGGATCAACCGCTCGAGTTCGCGCAGATCGAGTTCGTCGCTGCGCACGGCGCGCAGCAACTCGACGTGGTTCGTCGAGATCCCCGAGGTCCGGAACCCCTGCAGGCCCTCCGGGCGCGCGAGGAAGTAGCCCTGCGCCAAGGTCGCTCCAGCCGCGATCGATCGCTCGAAAGCCTCCGAGGTCTCGATCTTCTCCGCCAGAACGCAATGGCCCTGTCCGCTCAATCGGCGGATCAGTTGCAGGGCCTCGGCCTCGGGCACGGCCAACAGATCGACCTTGACGACCTCGACGAGGTCCAGCAGCGCGAGACGCGGATCGTCGGGTACGACGTCATCGAGGGCGAGGCGGAAGCCGGCACGTCGGTGACGCTCCAACACGGCACGCAACCCCGGGAGATCCTCGAGGTCCTCGAGAACCTCGAGCACGATCCCTTCGGTCGGCAGATCCAGCACGACGCCCTGGTGCAACATCTGCTCGGGAACGTTGATGTAGACGGTCTCGTCGTCGCTGGACAACTGACGGCCCAGATCCATCAGCCCGTCGACCAGCACCTGCGCGGTGGCGATCGACCCGGCATCCGCGGTCCCCGCAGCCAGCGCAGCTCCACGATGCAGCAGTTCCCAACCCGCCGTCCGCAGGTCGCTGGTCAGGATCGGTTGGCGTGCGATCTGCACCTCGGTCAACAGGGTGTGCACGCGACCTCCGATCCGGTTGAGGGGAACCGGACGATTCCGTGACCGCCTGACGCCCCCACATCGAACGATCGACGCTGCTGCAGGTTCAACATCCCGACCGCCCTCCACCCCTCGGCCACGAAGCCGTCCGGTCGAGTGAACCAGACGCCGCCCCCGGCGACACGTGCGATCGCTGCACACCGCGACCTCGACGCGGCGCCCGGCCCGCACCCGAGCCGACGAGTACCGTCCGGGCCCGACCACGAAAGGCCCGGCATGCTCTCGGCCGCGACCGAGCGCCGCATCGACGCCCGACTCGGCGCCCTGCACGCCCGGATCTGCGCCGAACCCCTCACGGGCGACGAACGCTACTACGTCTCCGGCCGCGGCTACCTGGACGCGACCGAGCTCGGACCCGAGCGCGACCAGTTCGCGATCTCGGTGGCCACCATCGACGGCGAACGCTTCGACGTCGGCGACCACACCGTGGCCTTCCCCCTGCATTCGGTCTCCAAGGTCTTCACCTACGCGCTCGCGCTCACCGACCACGGTCCCGACGATGTGCTCGCACGGGTCGGGGTCGAACCCAGCGGTGATCCCTTCAACGCCCTGCGCGTCGACGAGCGCACCATGCGTCCCTACAACCCCATGGTGAACGCTGGCGCACTGGTCACCAACGACCTGCTGCTGGGTGCCGATGCCGACCAGCGGCTGGCCCGAGCGCTGGCGATGCTGCGGGGTTGTGCCGGTAACGAGCGGCTGAACGTCGACGCCACGATCCTGGAGGCCGAGGTGGCCAGCGCAGACCGCAACCGCGGAGCCGCCTACCTCATGCGCAGCGCCGGCATGCTGCACGGTGCCGTCGACGACATCCTGCGCCTGTACCTCGCCCAGTGCTCGGTCCGCGTGACCAGCGGTGAGCTGTCCGTGATGGCCGCGACCCTCGCCAACGGTGGGCGTAACCCGATCACCGGCGCTCGCCTGCTGCCTCGACGGCTGGTCCGTGACGTGCTCAGCGTCATGCACACCTGCGGGATGTACGACTACGCGGGCTCCTGGGCCTTCGAGGTCGGCATCCCCGCCAAGAGCGGGGTCGGTGGAGCGATCCTCGCGGTCATCCCCGGCAAGCTCGGGATCGGGGTCTACGCCCCCGGGCTCGACGGCCAAGGCAACAGCGTACGAGGCATCCGCGTGTGCCGTGAGCTGTCCGAGCGGCTCGGACTCCACGTGTTCGCGACCCCTGACGAGGACGCCTTGCTGACCGCTGCCACCCCGGCGGAACGTGCCACGCCACCGAGCATGGAGCCGGTCCTGCCTCCCGCCACCGACCTCACGATGGAGACGGACGCGGCCGTGCGCCACTGACCCGCACGGGGGCGGGTGGTGGGCTCGCGCGTCGTGCCACGACCCGACGCTCGGGGAGTTCGGTGACCGACGCCAGCAGGTCGCCGGCCGCGAGCACGCTCACGTCAGGCCACGTCGAGTAGCGTGCGCCTGCCGGCGCGGGGAGCGCGCCGGGGACCCGCCGGAGGCAGACAGCGTGACACTGGAACAGCAGCTGACCACGGCCCGGCGCGCGGTGCTCGGGGTGCTCGCCGACACCTTCGCCCCGGCCGTCCGTCCACCCAAGACACAGACCGATGACCCGACCGGGTTCTGGGGTCGTCGGGCCTCCGACCTCGACGTCGGCGAGCGGCTCGCGCAGCGCCTGACCGAACTGCTGCGCCCCGAGGAGCTCACCGAACTCACCACCCTGCTCGACGCACTGCAGCGAACCGGCTTCGCGCGGCTGCCCCAGGCCGGGCGCGAAGGCGTGCTGCGGCTGCTTGCGGCCGCGTCGGCCGATGCGCGGGCCGGAATCGACGGTCTGCGCGGCCTGACGCTGCAGCTGTTCTACGGCGCGGTCGACGACGCGGGCACGAACCCGAACTGGGCTCAGCTGGGCTATCCGGGTCCCCCGGCCATCGACCCTCCCCCGCGGCGGCTTGCGACCTTCACGCCCCCGGAGCAGACCGACACGCTCACCGCCGACGTGGTCATCGTGGGCTCGGGCTCCGGGGGTGGGGTGATCGCCGGCGAGCTGGCCGAAGCCGGACTCGACGTGGTCGTGCTCGAGGCCGGTGGCCACCACGAAGAGCTCGACTTCCCGGCCGACGAGCTCACCGCGATGCGCGAGTTGTACTGGCGCGGCGGGCTCACCCTCACCGAGGACGGCAACGTCGCCATCGTGGCCGGGGCGACCTTGGGCGGCGGTTCGACGATCAACTGGCAGAACTGCGTGCGCCCCCCGGCGCTGGTGCGGGCTCGGTGGGCGGCCGAGCACGGGCTGGCCGGACTCGATGGCCCCGACTTCGACGCCCACCTCGACGCGGTCCTCGCACGCATCTCGGCGACGGATGCGTGCACCGACCTCAACGGGGTCAACCAGCGCCTGGCAGACGGCGCCGAGGCGCTGGGCTGGTCGTGGACCCGGGCGGTGCGCAACACCGATCCCGGGACCTACGACCCGGCGACTGCCGGACATGTCGGGTACGGCGACCGCACCGGCAGCAAGCAGGGCACGCTGGCCACCTACCTGCACGACGCCGCGGGCCACGGCGCCCGGCTGGTGTGCCGGGCCCGGGTCGAACGCGTCCGTATCGAGGCAGGCCGGACCGAGGGTGTCGACGCCGAACTGACCCGGCCCGACGGCACCACCCGTCGCCTGAAGGTGCAGGCAGACACGGTCGTTCTCGCCGCCGGCGCGCTCGAGACCCCGGTGGTGCTGCTGCGCTCGGGTATCGGCGGTCCAGCCGCGGGTCGCTACCTGCGGCTGCACCCGGTGCCGATGATCACCGGCGTGTACGACGACGACCTCGAGCCGTGGTGGGGCCCGCCCCAGGCCACCATCATCGACGAGCACCGGCACGTGGTCGAGGGCCACGGCTACCTCGTCGAGACTGCGCACGTGCACCCGGCGATCACCGCCGCCGCCACCGCCTGGCCCTCGGGACGGGCCCACAAGCTCATCATGGGCCGGTTCCGGTCGCTCGGCACCTTCATCGCCGTGACCCGTGACCACGGACACGGAACGGTCACGCTCGACGATCGGGGCGAGGGGGTCGTGCGCTACCCGATCGAGGACCCCATCGACGCCGAGGTGCAGCGTCACGCGGTGCGGGCCCTGATCGAACTGCAGGTCGCGGCCGGCGCCCGCGCGGTGCTCGACACCGACCGGCGCCTGGTCATGTGGCGGCGCGGCAGTTCGGTCGAGGACTTCATCGCCCGCGCGGAGGCGGCCAGCCCCGGCGCCGATGGTCGGGTCCTGTTCAGCGCCCACCAGATGGGCACGGCCCGGATGGGACGCAACCCGCAGGACAGCGTGGCCGACCCCGACGGGCAACTGCACGACACGCCGGGGGTCTGGATCGGTGACACCTCGGCGTTCCCGACCGCGGTCGGCTCCAACCCGATGCTGACCTGCATGGCCCTGGCCCGGCGCACCGCGCACGCCATCCTGGCCGCGCGCTGAGCCCGGCGCCGGCCAGGCCCGGCGTCGGAGTTGATCGCGGTCAGCCCCAGACAGGCCGAGCCGGGTGAGTACCGCAGCTGCACGAGCGAAGGCAACGGTACGCCCCTGATCGTTGCAGACCGCTGAGCCACCCCCGGGGCCATCGCTCACGGAGCAGCGCACGGCGGCCGGTCCGCCCGGAGGCGGGCAGCGGCCACGGCGTCGGCGATGAGGACACGACGTGGGCGATACGGAGCACCTCGGCTGCTGGAGGTCGGTGTTGGAGGGCAGGAGTCGGCCCACGAGTCGGAGTATGAAGCCGAGCTCGGCGCCGTCACCGCCCACCGCATCGCGACCGGCCGTCGCGCCGAGCTGCCCCGCCCCGAGGAACGCCACGAGGACCTGCCGGCCCGCCGCCTCCAACGCCACCGCGAGATCCTCGGTACGCGGCGGGCGTCGTGCTCACCCGCCGACGCCGTGGGTGCGCGCGACGGCCAGGCCCATCCGCTCGGCTGCTGCGCACAGATCGCCATCGCCGGCAACCATGACCGTCGTGCCGTTCCTGACGCGTTCGGCTGCGGCGAGGTGGACGGCGTCGTAGCCACGCAGGGCGTGGCGCTGGGCGAGTTCGCCGGCACGGCGCACCAGCAGGTCATCCACCTCGAGCAGGTCGAGTTGACCGTAGAGGTGGTCGAGCTCCTCGATCGCGACGGTGAGCTCGTCCGCGGCCACCCGTCCCAGCCGGGCTGCCTGAGCGAGCGCGGCGCGGGCCTCGGCGTAGATCAGTCGGACGGAGGTGACGTGCTCCGCGGCGTCCCAGACCCGTCCGGACCGTTCCGAGCCCGGCTCCTCGACGAGGAGCGGAATCAGCGCGGACGTGTCGAAGTAGGCGATCATCGACGCTGCTCGGCCACCAGGTCGCTCACCGGTCCGGTCGCGGAGACGCGGGTCCCCGGTCGAGCGCGGCGGCGGGTGACCGCGGGCGTGACGAGACCCTCGGCGATCAGCCGATCGAAGGTGGTCGCGCCTCCCACGGGGACCAGTCGCGCGATCGGGCGGCCCCGATCGGTGACGGTCAGCTCCTCGCCAGCCTTGACGCGCTCGAGGTAGCGGCTCAGATGGTCACGCAGGTCCCGCACCCCGGCCTCGGCCATGACCTCTCCAATGTGGCGTCTTCTTGAGAATATCGTAGCCACACCTGGAGCGGGGCGGACCGGCCGGGATGCCGGCCTGTGCACCGCCCCCTCGCGGTGAGCCTGCACCTGAGCTGGACGGTCCCAGCTCCGTGGCCGCCCCATGAACATCCGCGACCACATCAGCCACGCCACTCGCGCGCACGTGCACCCGCTGCCGAGCTCACCGCACGCTGAGTGCGGCAGCGGGTGTTGCTGGATAGGCACGAACCGGTGTGGGTGATGTTGCTCGTGTGACCAGGTGATCAGGGCAGCGGGGCGAAGTCACGGAGGTGAGACCGCGCAGCTCGGGTGCTGGCCACCGCGAGAACACGGCGGTTGGAGCCGCGTGTGGCCGCTCGGCGACACCCGAGATCGAGGCTCCCGAGCCCGCCAGCCAGGGGGTCGTGGCACCCGAGTGTCACGAGGTGGACCGGTTGGAGGCCGCGCTTCCGGAGGGGACCGAGCC
>SLLJ01000146.1 GCA_007134165.1 Nitriliruptoraceae bacterium
GGAGCTGCGCGCCGAGGTCGACGACACCATCGAGGTCGGCCAGGTCATCGCGGTGGTCGGCGAGGGCGCACCCAGCAGCCCTCCCGAACCCGACGAGCCCGAAGCGACCGACGAGCCCGAAGCGACCGGTGAGCCCGAAGCGACCGGTGAGCCCGAAGCGACCTCCACCCCGTCCGCGCAGGACGCGAGCCCGGTCATGGGCGACAAGGCGCTGACCTCACCGCTGGTGCGCCGCCTGCTGCGCGAAGCCGGGCTGAATCCCGCCCAGGTCCCGGGCACCGGCGCCGGGGGACGCATCACCCGCGAGGACGCCGAACGTGCCATCGCCGGTGGCGCGCCCGCCCCTGCCGAACCCGCGCCCGAAGCTTCGAGCGCGCCCACGACCGAGAGCCCGACGCCAGCGGACCGCGCCCCCGCACCCGCCAGCGTCACTCCGGCTCCGATCGTGGCGGTACCAAGCGACCGTCGTCGGCCCGAGCCGGCTCCGGTCCAGATCGACTTCGGCGGCCAGACCTCGGTGACCCAGGACCTGTCGCGGGTGCGCCGGTCGATCGCCCGGTCGATGCTCGAGTCGATCACGACCACCGCGCAGCTCACCGCCGCCGTCGAGGTCGACCTGACCGCGATCATGCACCTGCGGGCGGCCAAGAAGGACGCCTTCCGGGCCGCCGAGGGCGCGAGCCTCTCACCGCTGCCGATGATCGCCCGCGCGGTGTGCCTGACGATCCCCCGCCACCCGGCGCTCAACGCCTCGATCGACACCGAGGCCGGCACGGCCACCTACCACCGCGTCATCAATCTGGGCATGGCCATCGACACCGACCGTGGGCTGCTGGTGCCCAACATCAAGCAGGCGCAGGACCTCAACGTCGCCGGCCTGGCCCGGCGCATCGCCGACCTCGCCGAGCGCACCCGCAGCAAGAAGCTCCAGCCCGACGAGATCTCGGGCGGGACCTTCACGATCACCAACACCGGGTCGCGCGGCACCCTGTTCGACACCCCGATCCTCAACCCGCCGGAGGCCGCGATCCTGGCGACCTGCGCGATCGAGAAGCGCCCGGTGGTGGTGTCCGACTCCTACGGCGACTCGATCGCGATCCGCTGGATGAGCTACCTGTGCCTGACCTACGACCACCGCATGATCGACGGGGCAGACGCCGCCCGGTTCCTCCAGGATCTCAAGTACGTGGTCGAGACGCACGACTGGGCGGGCGAGCTGCCGGTGTGACCCACGCCGATCCACGCACGCTGCGGGCCGACCCCGACACCCCCGTCCGGGTTGCCCGCCTGGGCACCGTGGCCTACCGCGAGGCCTGGGCGCTGCAGCAGCGTCTGGTCGACCATCACCAGGCCGGACGGTGCCCCGACACCCTGCTGCTGCTCGAGCATCCCCGGGTCTACACGCTGGGACGGCGCGCGGACCGCAGCAACGTGCATTTCGACGCCCCGACCCTGGCCGAGCGGGGCATCGAGGTGATCGAGGTCGACCGGGGCGGTGACGTCACCTACCACGGCCCGGGCCAGCTGGTCGGCTACCCGATCCTGCGCCTGGCCGGCACCTTGGTCGTCGACTACGTCCGGGCGCTGGAGGAGATCCTGATCCGGGCGCTGGCGGCCCTGGAGATCACCGCTCAGCGCTGCCCCGGCTACCCCGGCGTCTGGGTCGGCGAGGAGAAGGTCGCCGCCATCGGGGTGCGGGTGTCCGCCGGGGGCCTGACCTCCCACGGCTTCGCCCTGAACGTGTACACCGACCTCGACGACTTCACCGGCATCGTGCCCTGCGGCATCACCGACCGGGGGGTGTGCTCGCTGGCCAGCCTCGGGGTGGACGTCGAGGTGGCACGGGCTGCCGAGGTCGTCGAACAGGCCTTCGCCGAGGTCTTCGGCGCTACCCTCGAACCGGCCGGCCCCGACCTCGTCGCGCCGGCCTCCACCGCGTCCAAGGCCCCGTCGTGACCGAACCCGTCGTCCCGCCCGGCGCCCGCCGACTGGCGGTGCTGAGCCCCGAACGTCGTCAACGCGCCGGAGTCGCCCGGCGCAGCATCGACACCTCCCGCATGCAGGGGCGCAAGCCCGAGTGGCTGAAGGTCCGGGCCGCCTCCGGGGAGAACTACCGCGACGTCACCCGGCTGATGGAGGGCCTCGAACTCAACACCGTGTGCGCCCAGGCCGCCTGCCCCAACATCTACGAGTGCTGGGAGGTGCGCGAGGCGACCTTCCTGATCGGCGGGGAGGATTGCACGCGACGCTGCGGGTTCTGCCAGATCAAGACCGGAAGGCCTGACGGCTACGACACCGACGAGCCCCGCCGGGTGGCCGAGGCGGTCGATCACCTCGGTCTGCGCTTCGCGGTGATCACGATGGTGGCCCGCGACGACCTCGACGACGGAGGCGCCTGGCTGGTGGCCGAGTCGATCCGCCAGATCCGGTCGCACACCCCCGCCGTCGGCATCGAGGTGCTGCCCAGCGACTTCGGCTACGGCCGTGACCCGCTCGCCGGTCGCCGCGCGCTCGAGCAGGTGGTGAGCGCCCGTCCCGACGTGTTCGCCTTCAACCTCGAGACCACCCGCCGGTTGTTCCCCGTCGCACGCCCTGCGTTCGACTATGACCGGGGGCTCGAGTTCCTGGCGCTGGCCCGCGAGTTGCTGCCGACCACCACCGCGGTGAAGTCCAACCTCATCGCGGGCATGGGCGAGACCGACGACGAACTGCGCGTCTGCATGCGCGACCTGCGTGCCGCCGGGGTCGACACACTGACCATCGGCCAGTATCTGCAGCCCTCCGACCAGCACCTGGCTCTGGACCGCTACGTGCCGCCCGAGACCTTCGAAGGCTTGCGGGTCTTCGGTGAGCAGGAACTCGGCTTTGCGCACGTGGAGGCCGGGCCGATGGTCCGCTCCAGCTACCACGCCGGCCAACAGGCCATCGACGCCCAGGCCTGGTCCCCGTCCGTCGGTCAACCTGGTGCCGGCCCGGCCTGAGCAAGCCCGGAGCCGCAATGGCCACCGACTACCAACTCATCTGCGCCCTGGCCGACCAGGTCGGACTCCGCCCGTGCGCGAGCCGCTCGATCTGATCGTGGGACGGCTCGACGACGATGGCGACTTCGTGCACTGCCACGTCGATCAGCGCCGGATGCAGCCCTACGGGCAGGGCTGAGCCTTCAATCCTCGTCGGGAAGCACGTCGTCGGGAAGCACCTCGTCGAGGTCCCCCGGTGGCGGCGAAGTGTCGCCGCGTTTGGCGGCCTGGCGCGCACGATCGAGCGCCGGCGGGTCGGGCACCGCCCCCTCGAAGTCGGCGACCTCGGGGCCGCCGAGCGAGATCGGCTGCTCGGTCCGCAGCCAGACCGTGCGCTGCGGGAAGGGGATCTCGACCTCGGCGGCGTCGAAGGCGTTCTTGATCCTACGGCGCACCTCCCGGGCGATCGCCCACTGCTGGCCGGGCTGGGTCTTGATCACCAGCCGGACGTCGACGCTGTCGTCACCGAGCGCCTCCACCCCCCAGATCTCGGGGACATCGAGGAACAAGTCGTTGTACTCGGGCTCTTCGGCCATGTCGGTGGCCACCCGCAGGATCAGATCGCTGACCACGTCGACGTCGGTGCCGTAGGGCACCGCGATGTCGAGCAGGGCCCGAGCCCACTCCTGACTCATGTTGCCAACGCGGGTGATGACGCCGTTGGGCACGTGCCACAGGGTGCCGGTGACGTCGCGGATCCTGGTCGTGCGCAGCGTCACTCCTTCGACCACCCCGCTGGCCTCGCCGGCATCGATGATGTCACCGACGCCGTACTGGTCCTCGGCCAGCATGAAGACTCCGGTGATGAAGTCACGGACCAGCCCCTGGGCGCCGAAGCCGATCGCCACTCCGAGGATCCCGGCACCGGCCACCAGCGGCGCGAGGTTGATCCCGAAGGCGTTGGACAGGATCAGGAACAGCGCGAGCACCCACATCACGACCCGTACGCTGCTCGTGGCCAACGCCCCGAGCGCCTCTGCTCGCTGTGCACGACGCAGCGAGTAGCCACCCGAGGAGGCGTCGCCCAGTCCGACCTTCCGGCGCAGCCCCTTGCCCGTCGCGCTGCTCTGCGGGGTGCTGGCACGCCCGACCGCCCGTCGGATGACCCGCCGCAGCATCGCCACCACGATCAGGGTGATGACCACGATCAGGACGATCTGGGCGATGATGTCGATCGCGCCCACCAGCAGGCTGACCAGAGGGCCGTCCCCGAGCCAGTCGTCGAGCAGGTCGGTCAGCGGCCGGGCCGGCTCGACCATCTCGATGCTCGGCGGTTCTTCGGGCTCCTGGGCCAGCAACCAGCGCATGACAGGTTCCTCGTGGTGCGGCGACGGCGGGCGCGGAGGCTACCGGGCGCGTAACCCAACGGAAACACCAGAGACACCTACCCGGCACAGCCCACTCGTAGCGTTCCCCACGGTCGAATCACCACCGCCTCGAGCGCAACCAGCGCTCGCCGGCCGGGCGAGGCGCCCCACCGAGTCCCAACCGCGGCCTTGCGCTGCGGCGAGTGCACCGCGCCCCTGCCGGGGCGTCGGGTCGCGTCGGTCAAGGACGCCTCGCCCACCGACCACCGATCCGTCCCACACGACAAGGAGCGAGAAGTTGGGTAGCTCACCTACCACCGCCGCCGATGTGCTCGCGCTGATCGAGTCCGAGGGCTACGAGTTCGTGGACCTGCGGTTCATCGACCTGCCCGGGGTCACGCAGCACACGACGTTCCCCACCACGAACATCGACGCGAGCACCTTCGAGAACGGCATCTACTTCGACGGTTCGTCCGTCCGCGGGTTCCAGGGCATCCAGGAATCGGACATGCTGCTCATGCCCGATCCGACGACTGCCGTGGAGGACGCCTTCCGCGCGCGCAAGACCCTGATGATGTACTGCCACATCCTCGACCCCATCACCGGCGAGTCCTACTCCCGCGATCCGCGCAACATCGTGCGCAAGGCGGAGGCCTACCTCGCTTCCACCGGCATCGCCGACACCTCGTTCATGGGTCCGGAAGCCGAGTTCTTCATCTTCGACTCGGTGCGCTTCGAGTCCGGCGGCAACGCATCGTTCTACGAGGTCGACTCGATCGAGGGCGCCTGGAACACCGGTCGCGACGAAGAGGGTGGCAACAAGGGCTACAAGCCGCGCACCAAGGGCGGCTACTTCCCGGTGCCTCCGATGGACCACTTCGCCGACCTGCGCTCGGAGATGGTGCACAACCTCGAGGTGTTCGGGATCCAGACCCAACTGCACCACCACGAGGTCGGCTCGGGCGGCCAGGGCGAGATCGGCATCGAGTTCGACACGATCTCCAAGATCGCCGACAAGCTGATGACCTTCAAGTACGTGGTGAAGAACACCGCGGCGGCGGCCGGCAAGACCGTCACCTTCATGCCCAAGCCGATCTTCGGCGACAACGGCTCCGGGATGCACACCCACCAGTCGCTGTGGAAGGACGGGGAACCGCTCTTCTTCGACGAGTCGGGCTACGGCCAGCTCTCCGACACCGCCCGGTGGTACATCGGTGGCCTGCTCAAGCACGCCCGGTCCGTGCTCGCCTTCACCAACGCAACCACCAACTCCTACCGGCGACTGGTGCCCGGCTACGAGGCTCCGGTCAACCTGGTGTACTCGGCCCGCAACCGCTCCGCGGCGGTGCGCATCCCGATCTCCGGCGACAATCCGAAGGCCAAGCGCATCGAGTTCCGGGTCCCCGACCCCTCCTCGAACGCCTATCTGGCGTTCGCGGCGATGCTGATGGCCGGCATCGACGGGATCAAGAACCGCATCGAGCCCGCCGACCCGGTGGACAAGGACATCTACGACCTGCCGCCGGAGGAACTGCACAACCTGCCGGCCGTGCCACGGTCGTTGGAAGAGGCGCTCGCTGGTCTCGCCGAGGATCACGAGTTCCTGCTCGAGGGTGACGTGTTCACCGAAGACCTCATCGAGACCTGGATCGAGTACAAGATGGAGAACGAGGTCGCGCAGGTCGCTCTGCGTCCGCACCCCCACGAGTTCCAGATGTACTTCGACATCTAGGCCGCTCAGCGGCGCAGCAACTGCGCCCACCGACCGCACGAGGACCGAGCGCCGCGTCCACCACGGACCGCGCTCGGTCCTCTGCGTGTGTCATCAACCGCCGCCGTCGAACTCGATTGGTCGATCATCTCCGAGGAATTGCGGCCAGCCGGCATCCGATCGCTGACCCAATCCTTGGCGGTCCTGCTCACGGTGCGCCAGCACGACCTCGATAGGTATGCCGAGTTCTGCCGATGACCGAGCACCATCCGGCGCCGGTCCCGCGAACCTGCCGCGCTCGCCGGCAGGTGACCGCCACCTCGCCGGAGCGCCGTACCGACCTCCCCGATGGACAGCGGTTTGTCCGGCACGAGCAGACCCCGCTGTTCGGCGGCCCGGTCGACCTGCTCGTCGCGCTGGTCGGCGACCAGCACCAGGGTCGCC
>SLLJ01000007.1 GCA_007134165.1 Nitriliruptoraceae bacterium
TCCGAGACGCGTCCGAGGTCCGCCCGCGGATCGCTCAGGACCCGTTCCTTCACGGGGGGTCATGGCCCGGCCCCGTGACGGTGCCACCCCAGCATGACGACGGCCCCTTCCCAACTCTGCCCGGAGCCACGCGTGAGCGAGATCGACGTGACCGAGATCGACGTGAGCGAGATCGACGCCCTGCAGACCGAGGCGCTGGCCGCCGTGGCCGCCGCCGCCGATCTCGACGACCTCGAAAAGGTACGGGTGCGCTTCGCCGGCAAGCGCTCGCGGCTCAACACGCTGCAGAAGGGGCTACGCGACCTCGCCCCCGACGAGCGTCGCACCCGTGGCCAGCAGATCAACGCTCTGCGCCAGGCCCTGGAGGCGGCGCTCGGTGAGCGTCGGCAGCAGTTGGCCGAGGTGGCGCTGGACACGCGCCTGGAGTCGGAGCGGCTCGATCTCACGCTGCCACCTCGACGTCTGCGACCCGGACGTCCCCACCTGCTGACCCAGGTGGAGCAGGAGATCATCGACGTCTTCGTCGGTATGGGCTACCGCGTCGCCGGGGGGCCCGAGGCCGAGGCAGGAGTCTTCAACTTCGACCTGCTCAACATCGAGGCCGACCATCCCGCCCGCCAGGAGATGGACACCATCTACGTCGACGGTTTCGACGACGTCGTGCTACGCACCCACACCTCGCCGGTCCAGGCGCGGGTGATGACCACCACATCGCCACCGATCGCGGTGATCTGCCCCGGACGCACCTACCGCGCGGACGCGGTCGACGCCACCCACTCGCCGGTGTTCAGCCAGGTAGAAGGCTTGGTGGTCGCCGAGGGCATCACCATGGGCGACCTGCGCGGCACGCTGCTGGCCTTCAGTCGCCGGCTGTTCGGTCATGAGCGTGAGATCCGGCTGCGGCCTTCGTTCTTCCCGTTCACCGAGCCCTCGGCCGAGGTCGACGTGTCCTTCGAGGGTGCGGGCGGCAACCACGGCTGGCTCGAGATCCTCGGCGCAGGCATGGTCGACCCCAACGTGCTGACCGCCTGCGGCATCGACGCCGAGCGCTACACCGGCTTCGCATTCGGCATCGGCATCGAGCGGGTTGCGATGCTGCGCCACCGCGTGGCCGACATCCGCGACCTGTTCGAGGCCGACGCTCGGTTCCTGCGCCGGTTCTGAGCCGCCGGCCGTGCCGCCCCGCCGCCCGCGTACCGCCCCGCCGCCCGTGAACCGCCCCGCGTTCGACAAGGAACCGCCGTGAAGCTGCCGCTGTCCTGGCTGACCTCGATGGTCGACATTGACCTGCCGGTCGAGGACCTCGTCGAGATCATGAGCACTCACGGACTCGAGGTCGAGGCGGTCACCCGCCCCGGTGCGGGCGCCGCCGGGATCCGAACCGCCCGGGTGCTGCACTGGGCGCCCCACCCAGCCGCGGACAAGCTGCGCGTGGTGAGGGTCACCGCCGAGGGCGGCGAGGGTGAGATCGAGCTGGTCTGCGGTGCCCACAACTTCGAGGTCGGCGACATCGTCGCCCATGCGCTGCCCGGCGGCCACGTTCCCGGCGTGACCGGCCCCGACGGCGCCAAGGGCCTGGACCTCTCCGCCCGGGCCATCCGGGGGGTCACCTCCAACGGCATGCTGGCCTCGGCCCGCGAGCTCGAGCTCGGCGACGACCACGCCGGCATCCTCGTGCTCCCGGCCGACACCCCCCTGGGAGCCGACTTCACCGAGTTGGTGCCGCTGGGCGAGCCCGTCATCGAGATCGCCGTGCAGGCCGACCGCGGCGACCACCTCAGCGTGCTCGGCGTGGCCCGCGACCTCGCCGCGATCCTCGACACCCGCTGGCAGGCCCCACCGGTGCCCGAGCCGGTGGCGGGGCCCACCCTACCGGTCACGCTCGACACGGACGGCTGCGAGCGGTTCGTAACCTGGGCGCTCGAAGACGTCACGGTGCAGCCCTCCCCACCGTGGCTCGCCCAGCGGCTGGCCCAGTGCGGCATGCGTCCCATCGACGTGGTCGTTGACGTCACCAACTATGTCATGCTCGAGCTCGGCCAGCCCCTGCACGCCTTCGACCTCGGCTCGCTGCGTGGTCCGTCGCTGCGGGTGCGCAGTTCGTCGGGCGGGGAGACGCTGACCACGCTGGATGATCAGGTGCGCGAACTGCAGCACGGCGACCTCGTCATCGACGATGCCGAGCGTGCCGTCAGCCTCGCCGGGGTCATGGGCGGGCTGGACACCGAGGTGTCGGCGGCCACCACCCGGGTGCTGGTCGAGGCCGCCGTGTGGGACCCGGCCGCGATCCGCCGGACCTCCCGTCGGCTCGGACTGGTCAGCGAAGCCAGCCAGCGCTTCGAGCGCCGGGTCGACCCTGAGGGCGCCGCCCGCGCCGCCGCCCGGGCCAGCCAACTGCTCGTGGAGCTGGCCGGCGCCCGGGCCGTGGGCACCGAGCACGTGTACCGCGAACCCACCCCGGCCTGGTCGCAGCGCGAACGCATCGTGGTCGACCCGGCCCGCATCCGCGCGCTGCTGGCGTTGGACCTCGACGCCGACGAGCAGGCCGCCCTGCTGGCACGTAGCGGCAGCGTCGTGCACCTCCACGAAGACCAGCACCTCGACGTCGAGGTACCGACCTGGCGCGGGGACCTCAAGCGCCCGGCCGACCTCGCCGAGGAGGTCGCCCGGCTGCACGGTTACGACGCGATCCCCGCCACGCTGCCCACCTTCGAGGTCACCGGCGGGCTGACGCCGACCCAGCGCCTCGAGCGCGACGCCCGCGACGCCGCGCTGGCCGCCGGCTTCGACGAGGCCTTGACCCGCCCGTTCGTCGGCGAGCACGCCCTGATCGGCGTCGTGCCCAGCGACGGCCGGGTGCGGCTGGCCAATCCGCTGGCCAAGGACGCCGCCGCGATGCGACCCTCGCTGCTCGAAGGGCTGCTGGCAGCTCTGCGCCGCAACGTCGGCCAGGGCCGGGCCGGCACCGCGCTGGTCGAGCTCGGCCGGGTGTTCCGCCCGGTCGACGACCCGCTGGCCGACCTGCTGGATGCGGTCGTGGACGCCGACTGGCGCTGGCGGGCACCCGACGGCGGCGACCTGCCGGTGCAGCCCCGCGCGATCGCTCTGGCCGCCCAGGGGCTGCGGCTGGGGGAGCGGTGGCTGGACGCCGAGCAGCGCTGGTCGGTGTTCGACGTGCTGGCCGTGTTCGATGAGGTGGTCGCCCGGCTCGCCCCGCCCGACGCGCAAGGCTGGCACCTCGATCGGGTGCCCGCCGACCGGCCCGGCCTGCACCCCGGACGCACCGCCGTGCTGCGCCTGCACGGCCACGAGGTCGGCGTGGTCGGACAGCTGCACCCCGACGAGGCCGACCGCCGTGACCTCCCCGAGCCGGTCGTGGTGGGCGAGCTACTGCTCGAGCCGCTGCTCGCCGTCGTGCCCGACGACGGCCATCCGCCGGTCAAGGCCGTGCCGCTGGTCAAGCATCCGGCACTCAGCGTGGACGTGGCGCTCATCGCCGCCGAGGAAGTCCCCTACGCGGTGCTCGAGCAGGCGGTGCGCGAGGGTGCCGGTGACCTGCTCGACGGGCTGTGGTGGTTCGACGAGTACCGCGGCGAGCAGATCGGGGCGGGGCGGCGCAGTGTGGCGCTGCGGCTGCGCCTGCAGGCACCCGATCGGCAGTTGACCGATGAGGACGCGGAGCGGGTCATCGACGCCGTCGCCGCCGCCGCCGAGCAGGTCGGGGCGGCGCTGCGCCGCTGAGCCTTCGCCGGTGGCTTGGGCTGCTCGTGCGGCGGTTCGGGTCCGCCGAACCGAGCCGCGGTGCTGCCCGCCAACTGCTTCTCATGAGATCTGCCCGTGAACGCCAACGCTCCGGATCGGACCGCGGCGACGCCGCAGGATTCGTCGACGCTAGACCCAAGACCGTTCAGTGAGGGCCACAAATGGGGCGTATGGACTGACCGCCGGCTCGGTCCCCACCTGTGGCGATGCCGTCAGCCAGGACGGGCTGGTGGACCCGGTCGACGACGCGGTGGTCGACGACTGGTCGATGCGGCGTGCCGGTGTGGTGCTTGAGGTCAACGACCGTGGGCTGTCGGCCCGGCGGTCACGTCGGGCGGCGGGGTTGCCGCCTTGCGACGCGCCGCGGGGGCCGGCCGTAGCGCTGCAAGGACTGCTGGGCGGGGATCGCAAGGCGATCCCGGCGCGTTGCGATGCTTGGGCCGAGATCGACCGCTCCCACCGGAAGCTCGTACACCGCAGGTCACGGCTGCAGAAGATCTGCGTGTCCGAATCGTTCGTTCTACGGGTCCTACAGGCCGAGGACCTGGTCCTGCCGGCCGCGCTGGCGCGTGACCAAGCGGGGCAGAAGCGGCCCTGGCCCGAGTGGGTGGCGTACCGACCCTGCCAGGTCCGGGCGCACGACTCCGCGACCTTCGCACGTGCGGGCCGTGACGCGCTCGTCATCCTCGATCTGGTGTCACGCACGTGGATGACGACCCTGCTGGTGCCCCGCGGACGGGGCGAGTCCGTCCGCGCGTCGGTCGTCTCCACCCGGGCGCTGGAGCTCGAGGGACTGCTGGTGTGCATCCAGCAACGAATGGTCGAACCCGACGCCGACGAGCTGCTACCAGTGCTCCTCACGGAGTCGGACAACGGGCCGCAGATGACCTCGGCACCAGGAGGGAGTTCGTGGCCCCTGCACGCGTTGGCGATGCACGCCGGCCGTGCGTACACCGACCAGGCCCACTCGGAAACCTCTTCTCACACCTCTAGGTCGAGTGGCTCCACCTCGAGAAGATCGACGACCTGAGTGCGCTCGCCGAAGAGCTCGACGGTATCCGCCACCTCTACCACACTATCCGGCACGCCGGCATCGGCCACGTCACCTCCGACGACGAGCACGAAGGACGAGGAGCACGCATCCGCAGGGCCCGTCGCGAAGGCATGCGCAAGGCACGCACCGACCGCATCGCCTAACGTCGACAACACCCCATCGACAGGGCCTGACCCTGGCGGGGAAGATCTCCGGCCAAGGGTCCAGAGGACTCAGACCCACTTCACGATGTGTGCGATAGGGGTTCCGAGATGACGGTTCACCGCCTCGCGTCCGACGATCGAGGCCGCCCAGAGACGGACACCCGCCTCACGGTCCTGATGACCTGCCACAACCGGGTCGACCGCACCGTCGCCTGCCTCCGATCGTTGTCCGATCAGCAGGACGCATCGGTGCACGCACTCGATGTGGTGCTGGTCGACGCAGGCAGCACGGACGGCACTCGTGAGACCATCCGGCAGCACTTCCCCCACGTCGAGCTGATCGAGCGTGGGCCGGACCTGTTCTGGAACGGAGGCATGCGGGTCGCGCTCGCACACGCCTACAAGAGTGACCCCGATCTCTATCTGTGGCTGAACGACGACGTCGCGCTTGACGAGGACGCGCTCGCCACCCTGATGGACTGCCACCGCGAACTGGAAGCGACCCGCGCGGCACCCGCGATCGTCGTTGGGAGCACTCGTGACCCCGACACCGGGGACCACACGTACGGCGGAGTCGTCCGACCCGACCGGTGGCGTCCGATGCGCTACGAGCTCGTCGCTCCAGGCGACGAGCCGCGCCAGGTGGAGACGATGAATGGCAACTGCGTCCTCGTCCCTCGGGCTGTGGTCGCTCGGATCGGCAACCTGGCGGGCGCATACACGCACGGCATGGGCGACTACGACTACGGCCACCGCGCCGAGCGGGCCGGCTGTGAGGTCTTGATCGCCCCTGGGACCATTGGGACCTGCGCGCGGAACCGTGCACCCGAACGAGCAGGTTCGCTCGCTGAGCAGCGCAAACGCCTCACCAGCCCGACCGGCGGCCTTCCTCCCGCGGACTGGTTCATCTTCGTGCGCCGATGGGCGGGCCCGCTCTGGCCCGCTTACGCGGTCAGCCCGTACGTTCGGCGGGTGATGCAGTGGGCAGCGCGCCGGTGACGCGCCGTCGTCCACCCGGTGCCGACGCTGCCACCCCTGGCAGCACGTCCCAGCGCATCCTCCAGATCCACACCTAACAGGGCTTCGCCCCGGCCCGTCGAGTCTGGTGGTGGCTCCGGTCGTCGCGGTGCGGCGGGCCGAGGCTCGCCGGTTCATGGGACCCCGTGGGGGTCGGTTGGCCTGGTGTGGCCTGGACGACCGGAGCCGGTGATGACGGTAGCGCGAACCGCGGCGGAGGTGTTGGACGGGCATGTCACCTTGGAGGTCGAGTCGATCGACCGGCGGTATCTCAACCTGTACGTGCCGCAGCTACAGCGGGATCTTGGGGTGGTGGGGTTCTTCAAGCAGCGAGGGTTTAGGTTCGCGTCCGGAGCGGTGATGCAGCCGATCACCACTGCGTTCGTGGCGTCGATCAAGACGTTTGTGAACGATGCGGGGGTGGATCTGGTCCGGTTCAACGCTGGTGAACGCAAGGACGACATCGCCCAGCGCTATCTGCAGGCCTCGGATGGCA
>SLLJ01000305.1 GCA_007134165.1 Nitriliruptoraceae bacterium
CCCGACGACCGGGCCACGCCCACAGCCACGCCATCCGATGCGACCAGCCGCACGCCCCCAGCGGCCGGCGACCCGGCGCATGCCGGTCCCGGTCGACGCTCGCAACAGCCGTGAGGGCCATGAGCAACTCCACCCCAAGGTGCCGCGAAGAGCAGGAATCGGTCACCACGCCCGTCGTGACCTCGAGTGCGCTCTGCAGCGTGGGCGTGCCGTGCCGGTGTTCGCCGTGGGCCTGCTCGGCGGCCCAGTCTTGGATGAGCCGCAGCACGACTCTTGCCCGTTTGCCGTCTCGACCGTAACGGTCCGTGCCGAGATGCGCGACGACCGGTTGCGCTATCCGCCGGTTCTCATCGCAAGACGTGACGGACCATCACCTGGTCGGCTGTGCCCCCAAGGAGTCGCTCACCAGACTCCAGGTGCAAAGGTTGCGTGCGTTGAGAAGCTCTAGCCGGCCAGCGGCGCGTGCTGCTCGACGCGGCGGGTGAGGGCCCGCAGCAGCCGGTCGAGGTCGTGGACGAGCCGGCGGTCGGTGACCCCCGGCAACGAGCGTCCCCCCCAGGTCCGGATCGTGGCCTCGGTACAGTGCTCACCGAAGGGGGCGAGGGCGACGCTGACCATCCGACGCGAGCGGGCGCTGCTGATCGACAGCGTGAGGCGCCGTGGTTGCTGGGCCTCGACGACACGGACCTGCAGCAGCGTGCAGCGCGGCCCCCGGTGCCGGGCGATCACGACGACGTCGCCGGCGTCGAGGTCACCCACGGCCGGCTCGAGCAGTTCGAGGTCGGGGGCGGTTTCCACCAGCGCCGCAAGATCTACCAGCCGGTGCCAGACGTCTTCGATCGGATCGTCGATCAAACGGTGCAGCGGTGCGGGTGGCATGGTCGCAGGGCTCCGGTGCGGCGGCGGGTCACAGGACGCCGCACCGCTCGACCGTAGGGCAGGCCGGGCCAGACGGTCAGGGCTGAACGTCCCGGGTCTGCGGCCGGCCTACCCTCCGGGCTGCCCCGATCCCCATTGCTGACTGCGAGGCCGTCGTGTCCGACCCCCTGCCCCCCCGGGTGCGTTTCTGCCCGGCGCCTTCCGGCTGGCTGCACGTCGGCAGCGTGCGTGCCGCGCTGTACAACTTCCTGCATGCCCGTCATCACGGGGGCAGCTTCCTGTTCCGGATCGAGGACACCGATGCCGCCCGGGCCACCGAGGACTCGATGCGCTCGATGATCGAAGCGTTGGCTTGGGTCGGGCTCGACTGGGACGAGGGGCCGCTGGTCGCTGCGGATGGCACGCTTGGTGAGCGAGGAGCGCACGGTCCCTACCGACAGTCGGAGCGCGCCGCGCTGTACGCCGAGGTGACCCGCCGCCTCGAGGCGCTCGGCGCGACCTACCCCGACCTGCGCACTGCCGACGAGCTCGAGGCCTGGCGCGCCAGCCATCGCAGCGGGGCGGGGCAGGGCCCGCCGGTGGTCAAGGCCTCACGTTTCGAGCACGACCCCGACGACCTTGCCCGGCTGCAGACCGAGGGCCGACCGGCCAGCCTCCGGCTGCGCACGCCCGAGTCGGGCACGGTGGTGGTCGAGGACCTCGTGCGGGGCGAGGTGCGCTGGGACTGGGACCAGATCTCCGACCCGGTGATCCGGCGCTCGGACGGCAGCGCCACCTACCCGCTGGCCAACTCCGCTGACGACGTCGCCCAGGGCGTGTCGATCATCTGCCGGGGGGAGGACCTGCTGTCGGTCACTCCACGGCAGGTCCTGCTGCACGGGCTGCTGATCGGGCCCGATCCCGAGGACGGCTCGGTGGCGCTGATCGACGCCGCGATCGCCCAGGTCGGACTCCCGCCGCGTGACCCCGCCTGGCAGTCCCCGGAGGCCTTCGCGCACCTGCCGATGGTCGTGGGCGCGGACCGCAAGAAACTGTCCAAGCGGCACGGCTCGGTGTCGATCCAGGAGTTCCGCCGACAGGGCTTCCTGCCCGAGACGCTGCGCAACTACCTCGCGCTGCTCGGTTGGGCGCCCGGCGACGGTCGCGAGCGGCTCGATGACGACGAGCTCATCGCCAGCTTCGACCTCGCCGGGGTGGGACGTTCGGCGGCCGCCTTCGACGTCGACAAGCTCACCGCATTCAACGGCGAGCGCATCCGCGAGCTTCCCGCCGACGAGCTCGCCGAGCGGCTGGTGCCCTACCTCGACGGCACCGAAGGCGACGAGGTTCTGCTTGCCGACCCGCCCAGCGCCGAACAACGCGCGCTGCTGCACGGCTTGGTGCCCCTGGTCCAGGAGCGCATGCAGCGGCTCGACGAGGTGCAGCGCTACGCCCCCGCGTTCCTGCGTGACGAGGTCGAGCTCGACCCGGCGAGCGTGGCCAAGATCCTGCCCAAGGCCGGGTCGGTCGAGGCGATCGAGGCTGCCGCCGAGGTGCTGGCCGAGGTCGACTGGACCGTGCCGGCGATCGAGCAGGCGCTGCGTGGACTCAGCGGGCAGCTCGGCATCGGCTTCGGCAAGGTGGCCCAGCCGGTACGGGTCGCGGTGACCGGCTCGTCGGTCAGCCCGCCGCTGTTCGAGTCCATCGAGCTGCTCGGCCGCGAGCGCAGCCTGGCCCGGCTGGCGGCGGCACTGCCGGTCGCCCGGCAGGCGCGGGCGGAGCTTGGCTGAGTGCCGCGAGGGTCGCGTTGCGCCCATGGGCTGCGCCGCATACCCTCCCTGTCCGCGCCGGCGGTCCGCTGCCGGCGCCGCCCTTCGGGGGTGGTGTAATCGGTAACACGACTGGTTCTGGTCCAGTTATTGAGGGTTCGAGTCCTTCCCCCCGAGCAGGTCGCGCCACGGCTGTCGCCCTGGTTCGACCCCGGAGCTGCCCTCGGGTAGTCTTCCCGCGCCCTGCCCCCGTCGTCTAGCGGCCTAGGACGCCGCCCTCTCAAGGCGGTAACGGCGGTTCAAATCCGCTCGGGGGTACCAGCGGCCATGGCGGCCCGCACCGTACAGCGACGCTGCGAGGTGCGGGCCGCGGCCGTTGCGACGGTGACGAGGTCGTCACCCTTCTGGCGGCCCGGGTCGGCGGGTGGGCTAGGCGCTCGGTTCCTCGCCGTTCATGGACCTTGGCGGGGTCGTTCGGCACAACTCGATCGCGGGCACGTCAGCGGCCGGGGTGGCTTCAACGGTCCAGTCGAACCGGTCGAGTTCGAGCGCCCGGCCCAGGTCGGCGACCGGGGCCCAGTCGGCGCCGTCGGAGGCGAAGTACCGGCCGTGGTCGGAGGGTGCCACCCGGGCCAGGAACGGCGACGGGTCGGGGTCCTCGCCGCGCACCCGCGCGCCGATCAGTTCGGCGCAGGCGAGGTCCTCGTCACCATCGCGTCCCAGCGACGCGCCGGTGATCACGAAGCTGATCTGCCGGGGCGCGGCGGCGCTCAGTCGCCGTGCGGTCGCCGCGGCCGTGACGAACGACGCGGCAAGCACCAGGCCGCTGCCGGCGGTTCGTACCAGTCCTTGGGTGCCCGCTGTCGTGCGCTGGATGACGGTCCGTCCCGACAGTTGTGCCGCCGCGACCTCCGTGGGGGAGTTGCCGAGGTCGAAGTCCGGGTAGGGCCGTCCGCCCTGCTCTCCGGCGAGCAGGGCATCGGGCAGGTGCTCGGCACGCAACGCCACCGCCTGCTCGCGCGTGCCGACCGCGAGCACGCGCCGCGCGCCCCGCTCGAGCAGCCAGGGCACCACCGTGAACGCGCGCAGCACGTCGACGACCACCACCGCCTCGTTGGGCTCGGCGGCATCGAGGTCGAGCATGCGAAGGGTGGGGGTCGCCGGCATGGGTGGTCTCCGGGTGGAGGAGGTCGGGGAGGTCGGGGAGGTCGGGGAGATCGGGGAGGTCGGGGAGGTCGGGGAAGCCAGGGGGCTCTGGCAGGTCGCGCGGGTCAGCCGGGTCAGCCCGGTCAGCCGGGTCAGCCAGCGAGGAAGCGCCGCAGCCGGTGGTGCGCGTCGACCACGGCGTCGAGCGGGACGAACTCGCCACGCTGGTGGGCCTGGGCGGTCAGCCCCGGCCCGTAATTGAGCGCCGGCACGCCGACCTGGGCGAAGCGGGCGACGTCGGTCCAGGCCTGCTTCCCGGTGACCGGCGCGTCGACCGACCTTACGAAGGCGTCGACGAGCGCGTCGTGGCGGCGCGGTGGCGCCGGAGGCGCGCGGTCTACCACCTCGACGTCCACGTCGTCACCGACCCGCGCACGCAGTTCGGCCTCGGCCGCATCGAGCCCACGATGGGGCGCGAAGCGCAGGTTGAGGTTGACGGTGAAGCGGTCGGGCACGATGTTGCGGAACGGGTTGCCCCCCTCACCGGGTCCAAACCCCACCGTCCAGGCCTGGGTGGCCGACCACACGTCCCGGTAGGCGATGCCTTCCACCTCGACATCGGCGACGTGGTCGCGGTGCAGGTCGGTGAGCAGTTCGCCGGCCTTCGTCAAGGCGTTGTCGCCCTGCCAGGGCCGGGCCGAGTGGGCCTGCCGGCCCCGGAAGCCCACCAGAGCGTGCAGGCTGCCCAGGCAGCCGAGCTGCACCTCGCCGTCGGTGGGTTCGAGCACCACCGCCAGGGCGGCCTCGGTCAACCAGGGCGCGGCGGCGAGTACCGCGCGCAGTTCGTTGCCCTCGGCCGAGCCTTCCTCGCCGGCGTACAGCACCAGCACCAGGTGGTAGGGGCTGCGCTCCCGCAGCCCGGCGTCCTCGAAGGCCGCCATCGCCGCCACGTTGCCGGCCTTCATGTCCGAGGTTCCCCGGGCCACGACGATCTCGCCGTGCTCGGGGTCGTGCTCGACGCGGGGCAGCCGGTCGTCGTCGGTCGGGGCGACGACGTCGAGGTGGCCGACCAGCAGGACCATCGCTCGCCCGTCGGTCGGCGGTCCGCCCACGACCAGGCTGTGGCCGATGCGCTCGACCGGCTCGCCGCGGTCGCGCTGGGTGTGCTCGACGGCATCCGCGATCGGTCCCTCCTCGCCGGTCACGCACATCCACCCGCAGTGCTCGAGCAGGCGGGCGAGCAGGTCGTTGCGCACGGCGGTGACCGGGTCAGGGGGCACGGTGGGCCTCACTCGTTGGCGTGCAGCTCGGCGTTGAGCCCGCCCCAGTCGGCGTGACCGCCGGCGCGTTCGAGCGCGGTCACCGTCCCGGTGACCGAGTCGCGGCGCAGCAGCAGGTCGTCGCGGCCCGAGAGCTGGGCGGCCTTGACGATCTGGCCGTCGGGCAGGGTGACCTTGGTGCCGGCGGTGACGTACAGCCCGGCCTCGACCACGCAGCCATCGCCCAGCGAGATCCCGATTCCGGCGTTGGCGCCGATCAGGCACCGCTCGCCGACCGAGATCCGCTCGGTGCCCCCGCCCGACAGCGTGCCCATGATCGAGGCGCTGCCGCCGATGTCCGAGCCGTCGCCGATGACGACCCCGGCCGAGATCCGGCCCTCAACCATCGAGGCACCGAGCGTGCCGGCGTTGAAGTTCACGAATCCCTCGTGCATGACCGTGGTGCCCGGCGCGAGGTGGGCGCCTAGCCGCACGCGGTCGGCGTCGGCGATCCGCACCCCCGAAGGCACCACGTAGTCGGTCATGCGCGGGAACTTGTCCACGCTGGTCACCCGCAGCCGACGGCCGGCGGCTGCGTGCTCGAGTTGCAGCGCCTCGAAACCCTCGGCGTCGCAGGGGCCCTCGTCGGTCCACACCACGTTGGTCAGCAGGCCGAATGCTCCGTCGAGGTTGGCGTCGTTGGGTCGCAGTTGCCGGCCCGAGATCAGGTGCAGCCGCAGATAGACGTCGTGGGCGTCGATGGGAGGCGCCGCGAGGTCGGCAACGAAGGTCGCCACCGGCTGGCGGCGGGTGCGAGTGGGGGCGGGCGTCGTGGCCGCATCCGAGGTCACCGCCGCCACCGCCCGCGCCACCGAGTGGTCGGCGGCGAGGTCCACGTCGCGCAGCGACGTGCGGTGCAGCGGGTAGGTCGCGCTCGTGCCCTCGTGGCCGAGCGCATGGGCCAGCGCTACCGCCTCGCCGAGGTCGCCGCCGGTGGCGGCCACCGGATACCACGTGTCGAGCACCCGGTCGGTGCCTACCGCACGGGTGGCAAGGCCGATGCCGAAGGCGGCGAAGGTGGTCATGCGCGAGGGTCCCGGTCGGGGCGGGCAGGGCCGGCTGGCAGCCTACCCCGGTGGATGGCCCGATCCGCAGCACCTCGGGGTCTTCCGATAGCGTCTGCTCGCATCCCGCCGCGCGACCGGGGAGGAACGGCGTGGACGAGCACCACCACGGGTCCGACGTCGACCCCGACGAGCCGGCCGACCCGCCCGCTGAAGTCCCGGTGGTCGTGGACCGGCCGGTCGAAGCCCGTGCTCCCCTGCGCCATCCGGTCGCGCTGCTCGGGACCAGCGTGGCCGGGTTCGCGATGGGAGTTGCCGAGGTGGTGCCCGGTTTCTCGGGGGGGACCGTGGCGCTGGTCGCCGGGATCTACGAGCGGCTCGTCGCGGCGATCCGCCAGGCGACCCGGGCGCTGTCACTGGCGCTGCGGGGCCGGTTCGAGCCGGCGCTCAGAGCCCTGCTCGTGCTCGACTGGCCGTTCATCGCCGCGCTGCTGGTGGGCATGGTCGCGGCGCTGGCCACCGTGGCTTCCCCGTTACGGGCGCTGATCGACGAGCGGCCCGTCGAGCTCTCGGCGGTCTTTCTGGGGCTGGTACTCGGTGCGGCGGGGTTGGCGGCGCGCCGGCTTCGGGCGCCTTCGGGGTGGCTGGGCCTGGTGATGGTCGCCGCCGCCGCGGCCGCGTTCATGGCCCTGGGCATGGGCGGTGGGGTGCGTACCGACCCGTCGCTGCTGGCCATCCTGCTCGGCGGCATGATCGCCGTGTCGGCCTGGATCCTGCCGGGAGTGTCCGGGTCGTTCCTGCTGGTGGTACTCGGGCTGTATGCCATCGTGCTGGACGCCCTGGCCGACCTCGACCTCGGGGTACTGCTGGTGTTCGCGCTCGGCTGCGTGCTGGGGCTGGCGGCGTTCTCCACTCTGCTCAACTGGCTGCTTGCGAGATACCACGACCTGGTGCTCGCCGTGCTGATCGGGCTGATGCTCGGCAGCTCCCGGGTGCTGTGGCCCTGGCCGGCCGACGCGGGGATGGGCAGCCCGGAGCTCGGCGCCCCGGAGGGCGACGCCGCACTGCTCGCCGCGGCGCTCGGGCTGGTGGCCTTCGCCGCCATCTGGATGCTCGGCCTGACCGCCACGGCGATCGAGCAGCGCCGGCTGCGGTGGGTCGAGCGTCGTGAGGCGGACCGGGGAACGGCCCTCGGAGGGGACCGGGATGCCGCCGGTGCCGTCGGAGAGGGCCCGCTGCTCGAAGCCGACGTGGTCGAGGCCGACGTTTTCGAGGCCGACGTGCTCGAGTCGGAGGCCCGCGACGAGCAGCCGCCCGAGTTCGGCCCGGAGGCACCGCCGAGCGTCGACCCGCCCGAAGGCGTGGCCGAGCCCGGACGAGACGGTGCCGCCGCGGGATGAGTCCGCAGCGGGATGAGTCCGCCGCGGGATGAGTCCGCCGCGGGGTGAGTCGGCGGCGTGCTCAGGCCGGCAGGCGTCCGGCCCCGATCGCGGCTGCCCAGCGCCCGATCGCCTCCCGACAGCCATCGACGGTCGGCACCAGCGCCAAGCGCAGCCAGCCGGTACCGCCCGGCCCGAACGCCCGGCCCGGCGTGGCCACGATGCGTTCACCCAGCAGGGCCTCGGCGTAGGCCGCATCGTCGCCTCCCGGTGCCCGGAACCAGACGTAGAAGGTCGCCTGCGATCCTGACACCTCGAGGTCGTGGGCGGCGAGGAACGCGAGCACCACCTGCCGCTTGGCGGCGAACACCGCGCGACGCTCGTCGACGTGCGTCTGGTCGTTCCAGGCCGCGATCGCGGCGGCCTGGACGAAGTCGGGTGAGGCGGTGCCCACGTTGGGGCGCAGCAACCGCAGGCGGGTGATCAGCGCCGGGTCGCCGATGATCGCTCCCGAGCGGTAGCCGGTCATGCCCGAGCGCTTCGACAGGGACACGAAGGCCAGCACGCCGGTCAGGTCCCCGTCGCAGGCCTCGAGCACGCTGGGGGCGGGGGTGTCGAACCAAACCTCCTGGTAGCACTCGTCGGAGGCCAGGAGCAGATCGTGCTCCCTGGCCGCGGCCAGCTGCCGGCGGTAGTGCTCGACGTCGACGGTCGCACCGGTGGGGTTGTGCGGGTAGTTGATCCAGGCGGTGCAGGCCGCCGCGAGTCGATCGCCGGGTAGCTGTGCCAGATCCAGCCGCCAGCCCGCCTCGGCGCGGAGCGTGACCGGGTCCGACCGACCGCCGGCGAACAGCGCCCCGCGGCCGTAGACCGGGTAGCCCGGTTCTCCCCACAGCACCGCCCGACGCGGTCCATGGGCGTCGAGCACCGCCAGCGGCAGGTGGAAGACGGCCTCTTTGCTTCCCGCTGAGGGCAGCACCTGCGTGTCAGGGTCCACCTCGACCCCGTGGCGGCGCGCCAGCCACCCGGCGACCGCGACGCGCAGCTCCCGCTGCCCGGCAGCGGTGGGATAGCGGCTGACCGGCCCCACCGCGTCGACCAGCGCCCGGCGGATCGCGGGCGGGGTGGGTTCGTCGGGATCGCCGATCGAGAAGTCGGCCAGGGGTCGGCCGTCTGCCCGCAGATCGTTGGCCAGGTCCTGCAGCCGGGCGAGCGGGTAGCCGCCGAGCTGAGCGAGCGCCGGGTTCGAGGTCACCATGACCGGTCAGCCTACTGCCGGGTGGGGTGCCCGCAGTAGGCTGATGGGCGTGGACGACCTGCTGCGCACCGTGCTGGTCCGGTGCACCGGACGCGACCGACCCGGCATCACGACCGGGCTGCTGGGAGTGCTCGCCCACGCCGGGGTGGAGTTGTACGACATGGAGCAGGTCGTGGTGCGCGACCGGCTCACCCTGGACCTGCTGGTGGGTATGGGCGACGACGACGATGTGCTCAAGGACCTGCTGTTCCATGGCTGGGAGCACGGTCTGGCGCTGGACTTCGAGGTGGTCGAGGAGGGTGGAGGTGCACCGCCCACCCCCACGAACCGGGCCGTGGTGACCGTCATCGGCCAGGTGCTCGCCCCGGCGGCACTGGCCGCGGTGACCGGAGCGATTGCGGCTGGACACGGCAACATCGACCGCATCCAGCGTCTCGCCCGACACCCCGTCGTCGCCTTCGAGTTCGTCGTCGTCGATGGCGACATCGACCGTATGCGCGTGGCCCTGATCGAGGCCAGCCGCACTCACGAGGTCGATGTTGCGGTCCAGCGGGAGAGTCTGGAGCGCCGCGGCAAGCGGCTGGTCGTGCTCGACGTCGATTCCACGCTGATCCAGGACGAGGTCATCGAACTGCTCGCCGCCGAGGCCGGCTGCGGGGCCGAGGTGGCCGAGATCACCGCCCGGGCGATGGCCGGCGAGCTCGACTTCGAGGAGTCACTGCGCGAGCGGGTGTCCCGGCTCGCCGGCACCGAGGCCGACGTCTTCGAACGTGTCGGTGACCAGGTCCGACTCACCCCGGGCGCTCGCACCTTCGTGCGTACGCTCAAGCGACTGGGCTACACCGTCGCGGTGGTCTCCGGCGGGTTCACCCCGATCACCGACCGTCTGGCCGCCGAGCTCGGCCTCGACCACGCCATCGCCAACACCTTGGAGGTGGTCGACGGCCGGCTCACCGGGCGGTTGCTCGGTTCGGTCGTCGACCGGGCCGGCAAGGCCGAGGTGCTGCGACGTATCGCTGCCGCCGAGCACATCCCCCTCGAGCAGGTCGTCGCGATCGGGGACGGTGCCAACGACCTCGACATGCTGGCAGCCGCGGGGCTCGGGATCGCGTTCAACGCCAAGCCGGTGGTGCGCGCCCAGGCGGACACCGCAGTGTCGGTGCCCTACCTCGATGCGATCCTGTTCCTGCTCGGCATCCGCCGCGACGAGGTCGAGTCAGTCGACGGTGACGACGGCGGTGGGTTGGTCGGGGGGCCGTGACGCGGATGCGGCGCTCGCGGCACAGGTCGAGGGCTGGTCGCCCATGTGTTCGCGGGTCGACAACTTGCGTGGGCGGGGGTTTCGTGCGGGTGTGCGGTCGGTGGTCGGCGTGAGCTTGCGTGGGCGGGGGCCGTGACCGGGGCACCGCGCTAGCGGCGCGCGGGCGCGTCGGCCCCGATGCGCCGCTCGAGCACGTCGGTGCGCCGCACCACGCGCATCCCCGCCCGGCGGTACAGCCCGACCGCGCCTTCGAGGTCGACGTCGTCGACGTCGAGTGCTGCCCCGGTCAGCCCGCGTGCGCGGAACGCGGCGAAGGCCGTACGCAGCAGCGCCATGCCCACCCCACGACGCCGCCAGCCGGGGACCACGGCCAGGTCTCGCACCAGCCCGTCGTGGGCGGCACCCGGGGATCCGGCCCGGCACACCGCGAGTCCGACGATCGCACGCGACTGGCCCACGGGACGGCGGACGTCAGTCGACCCGTCGACCTCGTCGACCTCGTCGACCTTGGTGGCCTCCTCGACCTCGTCGACCTCGGCGAGCAGTACGAGTTGCGGGTCGAGATCCCCGCGGCCGAATCGGTCGGCCACGTAGTCCTCCAGCCGGATCGGCAGGTGGGTCGGTACCGCGGCGAACGCCCGCTGGTGAGCCTGCCAGACCCGCTCCTCATCCTCGCCGGGCACCAAGGCCCGGCACCGCACCCCGCTGGGCCAGGCCGGCGCCGGCGGCGCGGCGTGCAGGTCCAGTCGCAGCGTCAGCAGGTGCCGCACCGGCTGGAACTCGCGTCGGGCGAAGAAGCCACGTGCCTCATCGTCGCCGTCCACGACCGTGGCGGTCAGCAGTGCCGAAGGCCGACGGTGGGCGCGGGCCTCGCGGCGGGCACGGTCGATGGCCTGTTCCACCAGGAACCGTCCGATCCCTCGACCGGTGTGCGCCGGGTGCACGCGACCGTCGCTGGTCACGATCACCTCGCCGTCGCAGGGATCCACCTCGACGTCGAGATCGCCGTAGGCGACCAGCCTCGGCATGGCCCGGGGATCCTCCACGAGCCGCGCATCGGTCAGGTGCGCAAGCTGCGACCACCGTGCCTCGAGGTCCCCGCGTCGCACCGTGACGGCGCCGATCCGCGCCAGCGAGCAGGTGGCGTACAGCGCCGCCACCGCCGACAGGTCCGTCCATGCGGCCGCGCGCGTTGTGAGGCCGGCGGGCGCCGCCGATGTTGGTCGCGGATCGCGGGGTCGCATCGCGCGATGCTACGTCGGTTGCGCCCACTACCCTCGTGGGTCGCTGCACGAAGCGCCCGTCCCCGGCAAGGAGTCCGGTGTGCCACGCGTCACCCTCTACCACCTCACCAGGCCGCGGCGGCTGCCGCTGATCGAGGAGAAGGGGCTGCGCACGCGGGCGGATCTCTCGGGGCTGCTCGGCCCGCCGAGCACGTTCGACGTCGCCGCCCCGGGGCGCTACGCCCATGGGAAGCGCGTGTCGGGCTGGTGGTCGCTCGACCATGCGCGCACCCGGAGCGGTGAGCTCGGCGGTGGGCTGGTCAGCTACACCGTCGACCCGGCCAAGACGCTGGCGGCTCCCGCCGAGCAGCGCGAGACGGCGGACGTCGACGACTACTGGGCCGCTGCCCGCCCACTGCGCGACTGGCTGGCCGACGGCGAGCCGCCCGCGGACCTCGAGGTGCACCAGAACCAGCCGGTGCGGGCCAAGCACGTGCGGCTGCACGCACCGCTGCTGACCGAGGACGAGCTTGGTCCCTACGCCCCCCTGGTGGCGGCGACCGCCGATGAGGACCGGTTGTCGGCCAAGGCGCTGATGCACCTGGCGATCATCGCGGCCGACGGGGACTTCGACAGCCAGGCGTTCGCAGCGGCCTGCGCCCTGGCCTGGCGCGACGAGCCCGATGACGACGGGCTGATCCGGGAGCTGCGCCAGCTCGGGCCCGACAACGTCGTCAGCGCTGTGCTCGCCGAGCTCAACGCCACCGCTCCGGATGCTGTGCCGCCGCTGCGTGCAGCGCTCGAAGGAACCCGCGAGTGGGCCGAGGAGCACGGGATCGACACCAAGGACGCACTGTTCGCCCGCACCGCGGAGCTGCTCGGACTGCTCGCCGACGACTGATCGTGGCGCCGCCCGGCTACCTCCGACGGTTGCTGCTCACAGGCTCACGAGGTTGAGCCGGGTGACGGTGACCTCGTCCTGCTCCTCCTCGAGCTCGAAGCGCACGCGTTGGCCGATGCGCAGCTCCATCAGGCCCGAGGCGCGGAACGCCTCGGCGTCGAACGCGAGCTCACGCAGGCTGTCGTCGAGCAGCGAGCCCGACCTCGTGCCGGGGTCGAAGTTACGGACCGTTCCTTGGGGCATGGGGCGACCTCGCACAGGTGGGCGGCGGGTGGCAGACTAGCGTCGTGACGCAGCAGGCCCGTGGTCGTGCCACGGCACGCGGCCCGTGGCGCACAGGGAGGGCGATCATGTCCAAGACATCGGGTTCCGGGGAACGTGGCGAGCAGCCGCTCGACCCTCGTCGCGCCGAGGGTCGAGCAGCCGGTGGACCGCCAGCGGGTTCGACGCCGCCCCCTACCGGTTCCCGTCCGGACGCTACGGCCCCGCGTGGAGGGCAGGATCCAGCACGGCCCTCGGCTCCGGATGCCGCAACCCCGGCCGCGCCCCCGACGGACGACAAGCCGCCGGTGCCGTTCACCCAGCAGCTCGGCCGGGTCTCGCTGGTCGTGCTCGCCGTGCTGTTCGTCGTCTTCGCGCTCGCCAACGCGCAGGCGGTGGACTTCTCCTGGGTGTTCGGGGAGACCGAGGTCCTGCGCGACTCCCGCGGCCGGCCCGTCAGCGGCGGCGTCCCGCTGATCGTGCTGCTGATCGCCTCGTTCGTATTCGGGGCGCTGGTCACGGCCCTGGCGATCTTTCAGGTCCGGCGCGCGCGGTCCCACCGCGAGACGGCGGCCAAGGCCGGGCGCAGGGGCCGCCGATCGCCCAAGGACGCGCCCTGAGCAGCGGCCCGCTGTGCACTATCGGTGCAGAGTGACGGGCGGTGCGCCGTGGCGTTCGAGCCAGGACCGGGTCGAGGCGCCGAGCGACCGGCGCTCGAGCGCGGCGAGATCCTCGGGGGTGTCGAGGTCGCGGGCGAACCCGGGGCGGTGCACCACCTGAAGGGGTGACCCGACGGCTGCTGCCAGGTCGGTGTGGCGGGCGGCCGAGGCGGGGCCGAAGGCGGTGGGCATCGCACTGACGGGTCGGCGCAGCAGCCCGCCCGTGCCGCCGTCGTCGGTGGGAGCCAGGCCGACCGCGGCCTGGACGGCGAGCAGGTGCCCCACGTCCTGGCCGGTCAGGCAGGGCAGGTCGGCCATCACCACCAGCAGTGCGCCGCGTGGGGCCAGCCGCTGTGCCGCGGAGGCGATCACCGCGTCCAGCGAGTCCGCGCCCGGTGGATCGGTCACGACCTGCGCACCGAGCGCTGTGGCGAGCTCAGCCCCGCCCGGACCACTGGCGGCGACCACGACCCGGTCGACGGGAGCGTGGGCGAGCGCAGCCAGGACGTCGGCGAGCATCGCCGTGGCGAGCCCGGCGCGCTCGCGCCGGGACAGCGTCCCGGCGAGCCGGGTCTTGCCCTCCCCGGGGGAGCGCAACGGAACCAGGGCGAGCGTCGCAGTCATCGACGGCAGCGTAGCCAGGCAGGGTGGTGACGGCGGCTAGGGTCTGGCTGGGAGCAGCGGACGGTCGGGAGGCCTGGCATGTCAACGGTCGCGGTCATGGGAGCAGGGTCCTGGGGTACGGCGTTCGCACTGATGTGCGCGGATGCGGGCCAGACCACGCGGTTGTGGGCCCGGGATCCGGAGCTCGCCGGGCAGATCACTCGTGAGCACCACAACGACCGCTACCTGCCGGGCATCGAGCTGCCCGAGGCGCTGGTCGCCAGTGCCGACCCCGAGCAGGTGCTCAGCGGAGCCTCGGTGGTGGTGCTGGGCGTCCCCTCCGCGCACCTCGGTGATCAGCTCGCCCAGTGGGGTGCGTCGATCCCCGCCGGCGCCACGCTGGTCAGCCTCATCAAGGGCGTGGATGTCGAAACCCGCCGCTTCGGCAGCCAGATGATCGTCGATGCGCTCGATTGCGATCCGAACCGCCTGGTGGTGGTCTCGGGGCCGAACCTGGCCAAGGAGTGCGCGCGACGACTGCCCGCCGCCACCGTCGCCGCCGGGCCGGATCAAGGGCGCGCCGAGCAGGTGCAGGCGGCAGTGATGACGCCGGCCTTCCGGGTCTATACCGACCACGACCGCGCCGGGGTCGAGATCGGCGGTGCGGTCAAGAACGTGATTGCGCTGTCCGCCGGCATGGCCACCGGCATGGGCTTCGGGGACAACACCCTGGCGACCGTCATCACCCGCGGACTGGCCGAGATGACCCGCTTCGGGGTCGCCCTCGGGGCGGAGGCACTGACCTTCGCGGGCCTGTCGGGCGTGGGCGACCTGGTGGCCACCTGCACCTCGCCGCAGTCGCGCAACCGGACCGTGGGTGAACGGCTGGGCCGGGGCGAGCAACTCGCCGACATCATCGCGAGCATGCACATGGTCGCCGAAGGCGTGAAGTCTTCCCGGGCGATCGTCGCGCTGGCCCGGGAGGCCGGGGTGGAGATGCCCATCGCCGAAGGGGTCGTTGCGGTCTGCCACCAGGGGCGCGATCCCCGCGAGCTCGGCAGCGCGCTGATGGCACGCGACGCCAAGCCCGAGCGCTACGGCCTCCAGCGCTGAGCAGCGAGCGCCGCCTCAACCCAACTCGATGCCCAGCGCGCCGACGATCTTGCCGGTCTGGTCGAAGACCCCGGAGGTGAACTCCGCCGAGCCGGGACCGACCTGCATGACCTGGGACCACCGGGCGGCGACGTCCTCGACCGTGGGGACCTCGTCGAAAGCCACGCCCTCGCCCTCGAGGATCGCCACCCGGGCGATGTAGCCGCCTCCGACCGAGAACACGCGGCCGGTCTCGCTACAGGCCTCCGACACCAGGTAGGCCACCAGCGGGGAGACGTTGGCCGGCTCGAGCCGCTCGAGCAGCTGCGGGGGCATGATGTCTTCGGTCATGCGCGAGGCCGCCACCGGCGCGATCGCGTTGGCCGTGATGCCGTATTTGGCACCCTCGATGGCCAGGGTGCGGGTCAGCCCCACCAGCCCGAGCTTGGCGGCCGAGTAGTTCGCCTGGCCGAAGTTGCCGTACAGCCCGGAGCCGGAGGTGGTGTTGACGATCCGCCCGTAGCCCTGCTCGCGCAGGTGGGGCCAGGCCGCCCGGGTGACGTGGAAGGCGCCGTACAGGTGGACCTTGAGCACCAGGTCCAGCTGCGGCTCCTCGAGCTTGGCGAACGAGGCGTCGCGCAGGATCCCGGCGTTGTTGATCACCAGGTCGACCCGGCCGAACGCCTCGATGGCGGTGTCGATGATGCCCTGGCCGCCCTGCCAGGTGTGCACGCCGTCGTAGTTGGCGACGGCCTCGCCCCCGGCGTCGCGGATCTCCTGTACGACCGCGTCGGCCATGGCCGACCCCCCGCCGCTGCCGTCGCGGCTGCCGCCGAGATCGTTGACCACGACCTGCGCGCCGCGGCCGGCGAGCAGCAGCGCATGGCTCCGTCCGAGACCTCCACCCGCCCCGGTCACCACCGCGACCCGGCCCTCGTACTCGATCTGTGCCACCTCGACGTCCTCCTGCTCGCGTCAGCCCGACCGCGATCGGGCCGCTCCGGTCGCCAGGCACCCTACTGTCCGGATCCCTCGTACTCCGAACCGTCGTCGGGCGTCGGGGCTAGGCTGCGCGTGCCCACCAGCCCCGCGACCCGGGGCCTCGACACCCCTCCAGAGGCGCCGATGACGCGTGTGCTGCTGCTCTACGGCGGTCGGTCCGGCGAGCACGAGATCTCCTGCCTGTCGGCCCGGTCGGTGCTCGCGGCCATCGACCGCGACCGCTACGAGGTGCTCCCGGTCGGCATCACCCGTTCGGGACGCTGGACCCTGACCGACGGCACCGTGCCCACCTCGCCCGGTGCCCGCCTACCCAGCGTCGAGGACACCGGCCCGACCGTGGGTCTGGTCGGTACCCGCCAAGGGCCGCTGGCCGTCCAGCTCGATGACCACGGGAGCCGGATCGGCGTGCTCGGGCGCATCGACGTGGCGTTCCCGGTCCTGCACGGGCCCTTCGGCGAGGACGGCACCGTGCAGGGCATGCTCGACACGCTCGGCGTCCCCTACGTCGGGGCGGACGTGACCGCATCCTCCATCGGTGTCGACAAGGCCGCCATGAAGGCCACCTTCGCCGCCCGTGGCCTGCCCCAGGGGCCCTACCGCGTCGTGGACCGCCGGCGCTACGAGGCCGATCCTTCCGCCGTGCGAGACGAGGTGGTCGCCGGGCTGAGGGCCCCGTGGTTCACCAAGCCGACCCGGCAGGGATCGTCGCTGGGCATCTGCAAGGTGGCTGCTCCCGACGACCTGCATGACGCGTTGCTCGTCGCCTTCGCCCACGACGAGGTGGCGGTCGTCGAGGCGGGCATCGAAGGCGTCCGCGAGCTCGAGCTCGCGGTGCTCGGCACCCGCGAGCTGCAGGTGTCACGGCCGGGGGAGATCATCCCGGCCCACGAGTTCTATGACTTCGACGCCAAGTACCTCGACGACTCCGAACTCGTCATCCCCGCCGCGGTCGGCCCCGAAGTCGCCGCGCGTGCCGACGAGCTCGCACGCGCCGCCTTCCGGGCCATCGGTTGCCGGGGGCTGGCCCGGGTGGACCTGTTCCTCGCGGCCGACGGCGAGCTGCTCGTCAACGAGATCAACACGATCCCCGGCTTCACGCCACAGTCGATGTATCCCCGACTGCTGGCCGCCGAGGGGGTCGACTACCCCGCGCTCGTCGATCGGCTGCTGGCGCTCGCGATGGAGGGCTGAAGGTCGGCCGGTACCGGGACGTGGGGCGTCAGCTGCGGACCGGCGGACGCTGCACCTTGCCGGCCTTGAGGCACGAGGTGCACACGTCGAGCTTCACCGTGCGGCCATCCACGTAGGCCTTGACCCGCTGGATGTTTGGGTTCCAGCGCCGGCTCGAGCGCCGATGGGAGTGCGAGACCTGCTTGCCGAACCACGGCTTCTTGTCACAAAGCTGGCAGACGGACGCCATGAGGATGCCTTCGAGGTCGGGCCCGGGGGCACCGGCGACAGGGCCGGGTGGGCGGCAGCGGTTCAGGGTGCCGACGTGGCGGCAGGCGGGTTCGGGCACCACGTGAGGCGGCCCCCAGGGTTTCCGACAGGCTACCAGCGCCGGGCGGGCGGTGTGGTCACCCCCGCGCAGTAGCATGCTGGCGAGCGTCGAGCGGGAGGTCGACCGCGTGAGCGAGCAGCGCGGGGCACCATTGGCCGCACGCGAACTGCCCGAGCTCCTCGAGCGCGTCCACCGGGCGCTGGCCGACCGCCGCGAGCTGCTCGACGACCTCAACGTGTTCCCGGTTCCCGACGGCGACACCGGCACGAACATGACGCTCACGGTGCGCTCAGGACTCGACGCGCTGGGTAGCGTTCCCGTGACCGCCGCCGGCGGTCGGCGTGCGCGCCGCGCCGGGCAGGAGGCGGCCCGTGCGGTCACCCGCGGGGTGGTGCGCGGCGCCCGCGGCAACTCCGGGGTGATCCTCAGCCAGGTCGTCCGAGCGGTGGTGGAGGTCATCGCCGGGCACCGGGAGGTCGACGCCGGGCTGTACGCCGAGGCGTTGGCGCGTGCGCGCGACCTCGCCTACGAGGCCGTGGCGGAGCCGGTCGAGGGCACCATGCTGACCGCCATCTCGGCCGCCGCGGACGCCGCCCGACGCGCCGCCGAGCACGACCGGGACCTGGTGTCGACCTCGGCGGCGGTCTGCGCCGCCACCGCGCTGGCGGTCGAGGCCACCCGGGAGCAGCTCGAGGTGCTGCGCCTGGCCGGGGTCGTCGACGCCGGCGCGCGGGGGTTCGAGATCGTGCTCGCCGGCGTCCACGGTCACCTCACCGGGGAGCAACCCTCGGTGGTCACCGACCGGCCACCCGCTGGCGCCCGCGAGGCCGCCGGCGGCTGTGTGGGCATCCAGTCCCAGCCCTTCGAGGTGCAGTACCTGCTCGACGCCGACGACGAGGTGGCCGCGCCCCTGCGTCGCCACCTCGAATCGCTCGGCGACTCGGTGGTCGTGGTCGCCGCCGGAGGGCTGCTCAACGTCCACGTGCACACCGCACAGGTCGGTCCCTGCCTCGAGGCGGGCCTGGCCTACGGTCGGGCCTCGGACATCGAGGTGGTGCACTTCGGCGACCAAATCTCCGCCCGCGCCCGGCGTCGCGCGGGCGAACCCAGCCCGGGCGTGGCCGCGATCGCGGTGCTGCACGGGACCGGGATCGCGGCGCTGGCCCGCGCCCAGGGGGCGGTGGTGGTCGACGGGCGGGCTGGTGCTCTGCCGTCGGTGGCCGACCTGCTCGATGCGGTGGACGCGGCCGGCCGTGAGTCCGTGGTCCTGCTGCCCGGCCACCGCAATGCGGTCCCGACCGCGCAGACCGCCGCTGAGGTCGCCCGCGGGGAATCGGCCACGGGTGCGCTCCGCGTGGAGGTGGTGGAGGCCGCCAGCAACCCGCCGGCCGTGCTGGCCGCGCTGGCGGTGCTGGCGGCCGACGGGCCGGTCGAGCAGACCCTGGCCGACATGCGCGCGGCCGCCGGGGCGGTGCGGGCCGGGTCGGTCGTGGCGGCCGTGCGCGACGCGGACACCCCGGTCGGCCGGGTCCGGGCGGGCCAGCCCCTGGCGGCCGCGGAGGATCGGGTCCTGGCGGCCTGCGCGGATTCGATCGAGGCGCTGGAGCAGGTCTGCGCCGCGCTGCAGGTCGCCGACGCCGAGGTGGTGTCGCTGCTGGTGGGCGCGGAGGTCGACGACGCCGAGCGCGACGCCGCCCTTGCCGGCGTGCAGGCGGCCACCGACGCCGAGGTGGAAGTCGTGGACGCGGGGCTGCGCCCCGCACGGTTCTGGATCGGGGTGGAATGAGCCTGCGACTCGAGGATCCGGTCACCGCGGTCCCCGGGGTCGGCGCCGCGCTGGCCCGACGGCTGCACGAGAACTTCGGCCTGCGCACCGTGCGCGACCTCGTCGAGCACTACCCGCGGCGTTACGACGACGCCGGCGACCTGACCGACCTGGCCGGGGCCGGAGCGAGGGCCGCGGGTCCGGCCACACTGGTCGGGGAGATCCTCGCCTGGGACTCCCGTCGGGTCGAGCCGCGCGGCAAGCGGCGTCGGTTCCTGCACCTGTCGATCGCCGAGGTCCGCGACCGCAGCGGGGCGCAGTTCACCATCACCTTCTTCAACCAGCGGTGGCGACCACAGCGCCTCCCGCCGGGCACGATCGTGCGCTGCTCAGGCACGCTCGAGCAGCGTGCCGGCCGGTGGCGGATGAGCGCCCCCGACATCGACGAGCTCGGCCACCGTGCCCACGGCGACGAGCTCGCGGCGGTGGTGGACCGGCTGGCCCACCGGCGGCTGGTGCCGCTGTACCCCGCCACCGACGAGCTGCCCAGCAGCCGGCTCGCCGCGCTGATCGCGGCCGCGCTCGACCAGCTCGCCCCGGTCGAGGACTGGCTGCCGGCGGCCTGGCTCCGGGAGCACGGGCTGTGGTCGCTGGACGCGGCGTTGCGCGGCATCCACCGCCCCGAGAGCCTCCCGGAGGCCGAGGAGGCCCGGTGCCGCCTGGCGTTCGACGAGCTGCTCACCATCCAGCTCGGGCTGCACTGGCGCCGCGCCCACCTCGAGGCCGACACCGTCGGGCTCGACAACCGACCGCTGAGTGTGGGCTGGGCCCGTCGGTTTCTGGTCGCGCTGCCCTTCGCGCCCACGGCGGCGCAGCACCGCGCCCTGGCCGGCATCGGTGAGGACCTCGCCGCCCCGGTGCCGATGCACCGGTTGCTGCAGGGGGACGTCGGTTCGGGCAAGACCCTGGTGGCGGTCTGGACCCTGCTGTGCGCGGTCGACCATGGCCGCCAGGCCGCGCTGATGGCGCCGACCGAGGTGCTCGCCGAGCAGCACCACCGCACCCTGAGCGACCTGCTCGCGCCGCTGGGGGTCAACCTGCCCGACGGGCTGCGTCTCGAACTGCTGACCTCCTCGACCACGCTCCGGGAGCGTCGGCGGATCCTCGCCGAGCTGCTCAGCGGGCAGGTCGACCTGATCGTCGGGACCCACGCCCTGCTCGAGGAAGGGGTGCGCTTCGCCGACCTCGGGGTGGTCGTCATCGACGAGCAGCACCGCTTCGGGGTCTCGCAGCGTGTCCGGCTGCGGGAGAAGGCCACCGAAGGACCGCTGGCCGAGGCGGCGCTGGCGGTGGGTTCGGCCCGCCCGTCGCTGCCCGACGTGCTGGTGATGACCGCCACGCCGATCCCACGGTCGCTGGCGCTGACGCTGTACGGCGACCTCGACGTCACCGTGCTCGACGAGCTGCCGCCCGGCCGCCAGCCGATCCGCACCCAGCTGATCCAGCCCGCCGAAGCCCACCGCCGGGAGCGGCTCGAGGCGTTCGTACGCCGTGAGGTCGCCGAGGGTCGGCGGGTCTACGTGGTTTGCCCGCTGATCGAGAACAGCGACGCGGTGCCCGCCACCTCGGTGCTGGCCGAACACCGGCGGCTGTCCACCGAGGTCTTCCCCGACCTCGAGGTGGAGCTGCTGCACGGTCGGATGCGTCCGGCCGACAAGGAGCGGGCGATGGCGCGTTTCCGTTCGGGGCAGGCCCCGGTGCTGGTGTCCACCACGGTGATCGAGGTCGGCGTCGACGTGCCGGAGGCGTCGCTGATGATCATCGAGGACGCCGAGCGTTTCGGCATCAGCCAGCTGCACCAGCTGCGTGGCCGGGTCGGGCGCGGTCCCCATGCCAGCTACTGCGTGCTGTTCGCCGGCTTCACCACCTGGCCGCTCGAGAAGCGCACGCTCGAACGGCTCGAGGCGGTGGCGGCCAGCAGCGACGGCTTCGACCTCGCCGAGCGTGACCTGGCGATCCGGGGTACCGGCCAGCTGTTCGGCACCGCTCAGTCCGGGCTGCCCGACCTCAAGCTCGCGCGGATCGCCCAGGACCTTCAACTCGTCGCCATGACCCGAAAGATCGCGCGCCACACGATCGCGGCCGACCCCCGACTCGAAGATCCGGCCCACGCGAGCCTGCGCGCCGAACTGTTGCGGCGCTACGAGGGGGGGCTGGACGCCTTCGCGGCGCTGCAGACCGGGTGATCGTCTGCCCCGTGCCCTGGCTGCTGGCAGAGCTCCGCAGCCAGGGATGCGAGCGCGCGCAGGGCGAGC
>SLLJ01000290.1 GCA_007134165.1 Nitriliruptoraceae bacterium
ATCCAGGCCGGCAGCCCGCTGTCGGAGAAGCAGGGCTACGTCCACAAGCTCATCGTCAACCACGCGGTCGCGCTCGAGGCCGGACGGGCCTACATCGAGGAGACCGCCGAGCGCATCGACGAGGGCACCCACGGCACGCTCAACACCGAGGGGGCGATCGCCAAGTACATCTCGTCCGAGGCCGGCAACGACGCGGCCGAAGCCTCGATCCAGGCGCTCGGCGGCTACGGCTACACCCACGACTACATGGTCGAGAAGATCAAGCGAGACGTGCGTATCACCACGATCTATGAGGGCACCTCCGAGATCATGGAGATGACCATCGCGCGTGACCGCTGGCAGCAGCACCTCAAGACCCAGGGTGGCTACTACCGAGACCTCGCCGCCGACCTCACCGACCTGCACGCACGTCACCCGCAGGTCGGGGCCGACATCGCCGCGATCGCGGCTCGCGGCCTGAGCGTGATCATGGAGGCAGCCCGCGTCGGGCGCCTGACCCGCAACCAGCACGTGCTGCTGCAGTTGGGCAAGCTCATCGCCACCGCCGAATGTGCCGCTGCGCTGGCACGCCGGGCTGCACGTGCCGAGCAGGGCGCGCTCGACCCCAAGGCCGACACCCGCTTCGGGATCGCGGGCATCGCGGCCGTGAGTCGCATCTACGCCCGCAAGGCGGCGCTGGAGGTCACCGGTGACGGGGTCGGGCTGATGATCAGCGCCGACAAGTCGGCCGACGCCGCCGCGCTGTCGGCGGCAGCCGGCGCCCCCGAGGCGATGGCTGCGCAGGCCGGTGGACTCGCGGACGCCGACCAGGTCGCCGACGTCCTGTACGGGCGGGCCTGAGTCGCACGCCCCGGCGCCGGTGGGCGCCGGGGACGGCCAGACACGGCGGCGCGGGGTGACCGCGCCGTGACGGGAAGGTGTACACGTGGAACCTGTGGCGATCATCGGGGTGTCGGCGATCCTTCCGGACGCACCGGACGCTCCGTCCTTCTGGCGCAACGTCGCCGGGGCGCGCTACTCGATCAGCGAGGTCGACCCTGAGCGCTGGGACCCGGCGCTGTACTACGACCCCGATCCCAAAGCGCCCGACAAGACCTACTCCAAGATCGGCGGCTGGGTCCGCGACTACGAGTGGAACCCCCTGGGCTGGAAGCTGCCGATCCCGCCCAAGGTCAGCGACGCGATGGACGTCGGCCAGCGCTGGGCCGTGGCCTGCACGCGCGAACTGCTCGCCGACTACGGCGGCGAGATCGACCGCGACCGCACCGCGGTGATTCTGGGCAACGCCATGGCCGGCGAGCGGCACTACGAGACCACGCTGCGCATCACCGCGCCGGAGATCGTGCAGTACCTCTCGCACACGCCGGCCTACGGGCAACTGCCGGCCGAGATGCAGGCGCAGATCGCGACCGAGCTCGGTGAGCGGATGGGCGCGGACCTTCCGACGATCACCGAGGACACCATGCCCGGTGAGCTCGGAAACGTGATCGCGGGGCGCATCGCCAACCTGTTCGATCTGCACGGGCCCAACTACATCGTCGACGCCGCCTGCGCCTCGGCCATGGCCGCGATCGACGCGGCGACCTCCGGGCTCAACGACGGGGACTTCGACACCGTCATCGCCGGCGGGATCGACCGCAACAACGGCGCGTCGAGCTTCATCAAGTTCTGCAAGATCGGGGCCCTGTCGGCCACCGGCACCCGGCCCTTCGACGCGGACGCGGATGGCTTCGTGATGGGCGAGGGCGGAGCGCTGTTCCTGCTCAAGCGCCTGGCCGACGCCGAACGCGACGGCGACAAGGTCTATGCGGTAATCCGCGGCATCGGTGGGGCCAGCGACGGCAAGGGCAAGGGCATCACCGCTCCCAACCCGGTCGGGCAGCGCTTCGCGGTCGAGCGTGCCTGGGCGGATGCGGGCATCGACCCTGCCACCTGCACCCTGGTCGAGGCGCACGGCACCTCCACCCGGGTCGGCGACGTGGTCGAGATCACCTCGATGTCGGAGGTCTTCGGCCGCAGCGGCGGGGAGCCCGGGCGCATCGCGCTGGGCTCGGTCAAGTCCAACATCGGCCACCTCAAGGCCGCGGCCGGTGCCGCCGGGCTGCTCAAGACCACCCTGGCGATCCACCACCGCAAGCTGCCCCCGAGCCTGAACTTCGTCACGCCCAACCCCAACCTCGACTGGTCCACCTCGGCGTTCCGGGTCAACACCGAACTGGCCGACTGGGAGGTCGGCGAGGGGCAGGTGCGCACGGCCGGCGTCAGTGCCTTTGGGTTCGGCGGCACCAACTTCCACGTCGTGCTCGAGGAATACGTTCCCGGGCGGCTGCCCAGCGAACGGCGCAGCCCCGTAGCGGTCGGGGCCGACGTGCCGCGTGCCAGCGAGACCATCGCCCCGGCCACCGCGGCGGCACCGGCCGCGGCCGCACCGGTCGAGCCCAAGGCCCCACTGCGCGGTGCGGTGGTCGTCGGCGCCGAGGACGACGCCTCGCTCGCCGCCCGGCTGCGCGAGTTGGCCGAGGACGCTGCGGCCGGCCGGACGCCCGAACGGCGCGCCCCGCTCGCCCGCGACCTCGCGGCCCCCCACCGGGTGGCGATCGACTTCGGAGACGCCAAGGAGCTCGGCGACAAGGTCGGCGCGGCCCTGACCGCGATCGACAAGCCGGCGATGTGGAAGCCGTTGCGGGCCCGTGGGGTGTTCCGCGGCCAGGGCTCCGCGTCCAAGGTCGCCTTCCTCTACCCGGGCCAGGGTTCGCAGTACGTCAACATGCTGGCGGCGCTGCGCGACCTCGACCCGATCGTGGCCGAGACCTTCGACGCCGCCGACCGGGCCATGCAGCCGCTGCTCGGACGACCGCTGTCGAGCTACTTCCTGGTCGACGGCGACGACCCCGAGTTGGTTGCCGCCGCCAACGCCGAGTTGATGCAGACCGAGATCACCCAGCCGGCCGTGCTCACCGCCGACGAGGCGCTGACCCGCATGCTGGCCGCCTACGGCATCCGGCCCGATGTGGTGATGGGCCACAGCCTCGGCGAGTACGGGGCGCTGGTCGCCGCCGGTTCGTTGACCTTCGCCGCCGCGCTCGAGGCCGTCAGCGCACGTGGCCACGAGATGGCCAGCATCGAGGTCGACGACAAGGGCGCGATGGCGGCGGTGTTCGCTCCCGTGGAACAGGTGGGCGAGATCGTCGAGTCGGTCGAGGGCTATGCGGTCCTGGCCAACGTCAACTCCAACTCCCAGGCGGTCATCGGTGGAGCGACCGCCGCGGTCGAGCACGCCGTGTCGCTGTGCAACGAGCGCGGCTTCACGACCTTCATGCTGCCCGTGAGCCACGCCTTCCACACCAGCATCGTGGCGCTGGCCAGCGAGCCGCTACGCCGCACCCTCGAGCGCCTCGAACTTCGGGCTCCGTCGCTGCCGGTGGTCTCCAACGTCACCGGGGGCTTCTACCCCGACGGCTCGGATGCCCGCGAGCGCATGCTCGACCTGCTCGCCGACCAGGTCGCCTCGCCGGTGCAGTTCGTGACCGGCCTGCGCACCCTGTACGACGCCGGTGCGCGGGTGTTCGTCGAGGTCGGACCCAAGCGGGCGCTGGCCGGCTTCGCCAGCGACGTGCTCGGCGACGACGACGTGCTCAACCTCTACAGCAACCACCCCAAGCTCGGGGATGTGACCTCCTTCAACCAGGCCCTGTGCGGCCTGTACGCCGCCGGCTTCGGTGAAGGCCGAACCGAGGCGCCAGCCGCGCCGGTCGAGGTGGCGCCGCCTGCCCCGGTTCCGATGCCTGCCCCGGTTCCGATGCCTGCTCCGGTCCCGATGCCCGCCGCCGCGCCTGCTGCGGCCTCCGCTGCCCCCGCTGGCCCTGCCACCGACGCCCTCTCGGAGTCCACGATGTCCGAACAAGACCTCTCCCACCTCGACCTCGGCCGTGCGCTGTCCACCATTCTCGCGCACACCCGAGGGATGCTGGGCACCGGTCCGGCCGAGGTGCCGGCGGCGGCTGTTGCCCCCGCCCCGGCCGTTCGCGAGCCCGACGAGCCGGTGGTGATCACCGGCGCCGCGGTCGGGCTGCCGGGCACCGAGAACATCTTCGAGGAGGGGCAGCTGGCTCGGATCCTCGGCGGGGAGCAGTTCATCACCCCGATCCCCCAGCACGTGCGCGAGGAGATCGCCGCCCGACGCATCACCCGGGTGGTCAAGTCCGCGTCCGGCGGTGGCAGCTTCGAGACCATCGAAGACCCCTCCGACGTGATCAAGCTCGCGGCGCAGGCCGGCAAGCTCGACCTCGCCACCGAGTTCGGCATCGACCGTGAGCGGGTCTCGGCCTTCGGCTGGTCGACACAGCTGGCGGTTGCCGCCGGGGTGGACGCGCTGCGGGATGCCGGCATCCCGATGGCGATGCGCTACCGCACCACCGGGCTCGGCACCTTCCTGCCCGAGCGCTGGGGGCTGCCCGACGCCGTGCGTGACGACACCGGGGTGATCTTCGCCAGCGCCTTCCCCGGCATGGAGGAGATCACCGACGAGGTCACCCGCTACAGCGAGCACGCCACTCGGTTGGTGCAGCTCGACGAGCTGCGTGCGCTGCGTGAACGCGTCGCTGCCGCCGACGGGGCCGGCACGGCCCTGAGCGAGATCGACCGGGCCCTGGCCGACCTCGAGCGCCGCGTCGAGGAGCAGGCCTACACCTTCGACCGCCGCTTCCTGTTCCGGGTGCTGTCGATGGGCCACTCGCAGTTCGCCGACCTCACCGGCGCCCGCGGTCCCAACACCCAGATCAACTCGGCCTGCGCCAGCACCACCCAGGCGGTCGCGCTGGCCCAGGACTGGATCCGGGCCGGACGCTGCAACCGGGTGGTGATCATCGCCGCCGACGACGCGACCAGCGAGCGGCTGCTTCCCTGGATCGGTTCGGGCTTCCTGGCCAGCGGGGCCGCCGCCACCGACGAACGCGTCGAAGAGGCCGCCCTGCCCTTCGACCGGCGCCGCCACGGCATGCTGATCGGCATGGGCGCGGCATCGATCGTGGTCGAGTCCGCGGCTGCTGCCCGCGAGCGGGGCATCACCCCGATCTGCGAGGTGCTCGGCGCCAACACCTCCAACAGCGCCTTCCACGGCACCCGGCTCGACGTCGACCACATCGCCATGGTCATGGGTGACGTCATCGCTCAGGCCGAGGCTCGCGGCATCAACCGCCACGCCATCGCACCCGAGACGGTGTTCGTGTCCCACGAGACCTACACCCCGGCCCGTGGGGGCAGTGCCGCCGCGGAGATCCATGCGCTCAAGCAGACCTTCGGGGCCGGTGCCGACCAGATCGTGATCGCCAACACCAAGGGCGTCACCGGCCACCCGATGGGGGTGGGCGTGGAGGACGTCGTGGCGGTCAAGGCGCTCGAGACCGGTCTGGTCCCACCGGTGCCAAACTTCCGCGACGTCGACCCGGACCTCGGACAGCTCAACCTGTCCCGCGGCGGCTCCTACCCCGTGCGCTACGCGCTGCGGCTCGCCGCCGGCTTCGGTTCGCAGATCTCGATGATGCTGCTGCGCTGGACACCGGTTGCCGACGGTCAGCGCCGCCGGCCCGAGGAGCTCGGCTTCGCCTACCGCGTGGCCGACGCGGAGGTGTTCAAGGGGTGGCTGGCCTACGTCACCGGACAGTCCGACCCGCAGCTCGAGGTCGCCAGCCGCTGGTTGCGCGTGGTCGATGTCGGCCCGGTCGCCCAGCCTTCCGCGCCGCCGCAAGCCATTCCGGCGGTCGCCAGCGCCGCGCCGGTCGCCGCACCCGCGCCGGCTGCGGCCGCTGCTCCGGTGCCCGCCCCGGCTCCGGTTCCCGCCCCGGCTGCTGCCGCACCGGCGCCTGCCCCAGTGGCTGCCCCGGTTGCGACCCCCGCCCCCGAACCGGCCGCCCCGGCGGTGGACCCGGTCGAGGAGCAGATCCTGGCGTTGGTGGCCGAGCAGACCGGCTACCCGTCCGACATGCTGGATCTGGATCTGGATCTGGAGGCGGATCTGGGGGTGGACACGGTCAAGCAGGCCGAGTTGTTCGTGGCGGTGCGCGAGACCTATGACATCGAGCGGGACGATTCGCTCAAGCTGCGCGACTACCCGACGCTCCAGCACGTGATCGGCTTCGTGAAGTCCAAGCGTCCCGATCTGGCGGCCGCGGCGGCCGCGCCGGCGGCAGCCCCGGCGGCAGCGGGCGCACCCGCGACCGCAGCACCGGCCGCCCCGGCGGTGGACCCGGTCGAGGAGCAGATCCTCAAGTTGGTGGCCGAGCAGACCGGCTACCCGCCGGAGATGCTGGATCTGGATCTGGATCTGGAGGCGGATCTGGGAGTGGACACGGTCAAGCAGGCCGAGCTGTTCGTGGCGGTGCGCGAGACCTATGACATCGAGCGGGACGATTCGCTCAAGCTGCGCGACTACCCGACGCTCCAGCACGTGATCG
>SLLJ01000034.1 GCA_007134165.1 Nitriliruptoraceae bacterium
CTTCGGGGTCGCTCGCCACCCGACATTACGTGCGACGTCGCCCCGGCGGGTAGGGCCGGGAGCAACCTTCGGACGGGACCGTCACCGGCGAGGCACTCAGCGCGATGGGAGTTCGAGGACCACGCGGAGTCCGGGCTCGGCGGGCTCGAGCAGCACACGACCACCGTGCGCCTCGATGACCATGCGCACCAGCCACAGTCCCAGACCGGTCGAGCTTCTTCCACCCGCGTGCACGAACGGGTCGAAGACCGACTCGAACTGCTGCTCGGGAACCCCCGGACCATGGTCACGTACCAGGAGACGGATGACGCCATCTCCAGCCTCGACGACCGCCTCGACGGGAGGCGCTCCGTGCCGGCTTGCGTTGTCCAGCACGCTGGTCAGCGCGTGCTGGAGCCGGCGTCGGTCGGCCAGCACCCGCAGGCTGCGATCGCCCACCACCTCGATGTCGACGCCACTGAGCCACGCTGAACGTGCGAGCAGAACGAACGGGTCGAACTCACTGCGCTGCAGGGTCAGCGAGCCAGCCCGGGCCCGGTCGCTGTCTAGCAGGGCGTCTGCGAGGTCCAGGAGCCGCTCGGACTGGCGTTCAGCTCCCTCGAGCAGCTCTTCGCGGTTCGGTTCGTCGAGCGTCCGGTCCCGTTCGCGGAGCAGGCGCATCGTGCCCGCCACCGTGGCCGCCGGACTGCGCAGATCATGAGCCAGGGTGGCGATCATCGACGCTGGCACCCGGTCCGAGGACCGGGTGATGAGCAGCGCGTCGCGCAGCTCTGCCACGATACGGGCCAGCAGCTCCGCGACGAGCGCACCGAGCACGAACGCCAACGGGTAGCTGGCCAGCAGCAGCGGGTCGGTGCCGTCGAGCAGCGCCGGGCCCGTGACGACCAGCAGCCCCGGCAGGACCGCACGCAGCGCGACGCCCGGCGGGTAGGCCAGTCCGAGCCAGACGAAGCCGGCGAACGGATACAGCAGATAGCTATTGGGATGGGCGTCGGCCACCATCAGGTTCAGGCCCAACAGCACGAACGTGGTCGCCGGAAGCACCAGGGTCGACCAACGACCCAGCCGCGGCCAGGGAAGCAGCAGGGCGAGCAGCGCCAGTCCGAGGCTGCTTCCGGCGGCGACAAGGGTGTCCGGAACCAGGGTGGCACTGCCATCCACCACCCGCACCGCGAGTAGCAGTGCAAGGCCGACCAAGAACACCGCCGCGGTGCGGGAGGCACGCACGATGCCTTGGGCGGTCATGCTTGGCGTGGCCCGCCCGGGCGCCGGAGCCAGACGATCGTCAGGCGCCGGCACCGAGGATGCGGGCACCATCAGATCGGGCTCGGCGGGCCGCCCCCTGCAGGTCCTGCCCCCGCGGAGCTCTGGCCGCGGGCCAGGTTGGCGAACTTCGTCAGGTGGGCCAGGAAGGCGAGCTTGACGATGCCGGTCGCGCCGTTGCGGTGCTTGGAGACGATCAATTCGGCGATGCCCTTGTCGGGGCTGTCGTCGTCGTAGACCTCGTCGCGGTAGATGAAGCCGACGAGATCGGCGTCCTGCTCGATCGACCCGCTCTCACGCAGGTCCGCGAGCTGCGGGCGTTTGTCGGTCCGCGACTCCGGCTGTCGGGAGAGCTGGGACAGCGCCATGACGGGCAGGTCGAGCTCCTTGGCCAGCATCTTCAGTCCACGGGAGATCTCTGCAACCTCCTGCTGTCGCGACTCGATACGTCTCGGCGACTGCATCAACTGCAGGTAGTCGACGATCACCATCGACAGTCCGTGCTGCTGCTTGAGCCTCCGGGCCTTGGCCCGGATCTCGACCAGCGAGATCGACGGGGTGTCGTCGATGTACAGCGGCGCGTCGGACAGCCGGCCGAGCGCGTCGCCGAGCTTGCGCCAGTCGGTGTCGTCGAGCCGACCGGTGCGCAGCCGCGAGGAGTCGATGCGGGCCTGCGAGGACAGCAGCCGGTTGACGATCTCGAGCTTGGACATCTCGAGGCTGAACACGATCACCGGCTTGCGCAGTTCGACGGCCACGTACTCGGCGATGCCCAGACACAGCGAGCTCTTACCCATCGCCGGCCGGGCCGCGACGATGACGAGGTTCTGGGGCTGCAACCCGGCGGTGAGCCGGTCGAGATCGTCGAAGCCGGTGGCCAGCCCGGTCACCTCCGACCCCTGCTCGGCGAGACGCTCGATCTGGTCGAAGGAGTCGTTGAGCAGTTCACCGAGCGCGGAGTACTCCGAGGTGGTGTGGTGCTGGGCGACCTCGTAGATCACGCTCTCGGCCCGGTCCACGACCCGTTCGGCGTCGTCCGCAGCCTCGTAGCCCATCCGCGTGACCTCGGTCCCGGCCTCGATCAGCCGGCGCAGCAGGGCCCGGTCACGCACGATGCGTGCGTAGTAGGCCGCGTTGGCTGCCGTGGGTGTAGCAACCGTGAGGTCGTGCAGGGCTGCGGGTCCCCCCACCTCGTCGAGCCGGTCGCGGCGAGCGAGGTGGTCAGTGACGGTCACGGTGTCGACCGGTTCGCCCTGCGAGGTCAGGGTGGCGATCGCCTCGAACACCACCCGGTGCGCGTTGCGGTAGAAGTCCGGCGGGGAGAGCACCTCCACGGCCTCGCTGGCCGCGTTGCGCGACAGCAGGGCCGCTCCGAGCACCGACACCTCCGCATCCAACGAGTGGGGAGGCACGCGATCGAAGCGCGGGCCAGCAGCGACCGAGCCGTTCTCCCCCGCCCAGCGTCCGGCGACGATCGACTCACCCGGCGGTGGCCCAGGTGGCTCCTGGGCCGGGAAGGTTGCGGGGTGGCCGTCGACCACGCTGCCTGGTCCTTTCACGTGCGTCCAGCGGGTCAGCACCGGCCTTCACGGGCCCGGGCGGCCGCCTCGATGCGGGATACTCCTCAGGACTTGGCGGCCTGACCGTCGCTCGCTACCTCGGCATCGGTGTCGGCGGCGGCGGGGTCAGAGGCGGCGGCTGCTTCAGCCTCCTGCTGTTCGGCGGCCTCGAGCCGCTCGGCGGCCTGGATCGCCTCATCCTCGATGCCCTCGTCCTGGCCGATCGGAGGCGGCTCGGGAGGCGCCTCGAGGTCGATGATGGCCCCGTCACGCACCGCGATGCGACCCTCCTCGTCCACGACGTCAACGACGACGGTGGCCGCGACTTGCGGGTGCACCTGCACCGGGACCTCGTAGGTCCCGATGACCTTGATGGTCCCGCGTAGCTCGATGCGCTTTCTGGGAATGTCGTGGCCCCGCTCGCGCAGGACACGCTCCACATCGGCGGCACCAACCGAGCCATACAGACGACCACGCTCATCGACCCGCGCCGGGATACGCAGGGTGCGTGACTCGAGCACCGTACGTGCCTGCTCGGCACCGCCCAGCGTCTTCTCCTCACGCGCCTTGCGGGAGCGGGTGAGTGCCTGGGCTTCCTTCATCGCTCCCTTGGTGGCTCGAATCGCAAGGCCACGCGGAAGCAGGAAGTTGCGCCCGTACCCGTCCGCGACGTCCACGACGTCGCCGGGGAGCCCGAGGTTGTCGACCTCGCTCTTGAGGATGACCTTCATCGCACGGCTCCTAGCGAGTGGTGTAGGGGATCAGCGCCATCTCGCGGGCGTTCTTCACCGCGGCGGACAGCTTGGCCTGGCAGGCGGCGCAGGCTCCGCTGGTGCGGCGCGCCTTGATCTTGGCCCGTTCGTTGAGGAACTGCTTGAGCAGGGCAAGATCCTTGTAGTCGATGTACTCGATGCCCTGCGAGCAGATCGGGCACGGCCGATCCTTGCGCGGGCGGCGTTCCTTCTTGGGGGCGGACTTGCTGGCCATGGGGAAGCGGTCTCCTCGAGAGGGGCCCGGCGGGTGGGGAACCCGCCGGGACGGGTGATGCTGTCAGGATGCCTAGAAGGGCACGTCCTCATCACTGGGCGGGGGCGGGGCGTACCGGGATCCGGCGTCGGACTGCGAGGCACCGTCGCGCTCCGCACGGATCGGCGAGGCCTGCGCCCAACGCAGGCTCGGTGCGATCTCGTCCGCCTCGATCTCGGTGACCCAGACCGTCTGCCCCTGCTGGTTCTCGTAGCTGCGCACGCGGACGCGGCCGATGACCACCACGCGGTCCCCCTTGTGCAGGGACTGCCCGGCGTTCTCGGCGAGGTCGCGCCACGCGGTGACCCCCATGAAGGTGGTCTCCTCCTGCTGCTGGCCATCACGACCCTGCCAGCGCCGGTTGGAGGCCACTCGAAGGTTGACCACGGGGACACCTCCGCCGGTATAGCGAAGGTCGGGATCCTCCGTCAGGTTGCCGACGAAGGTGATGAAGTTGCTTTCGTACGCCACGGGATACTCCTCGCGTTCGGATCAGGGCGTCTCACCGGCGTGGAGGACGGGGAGCCGGTCAGGCCGACCTGCGAATGCGCACCTCGGGGCGAACCGTCTTGAAGCGCACGATGTCGTCGGCGATCTTCATCAGCCGCTCGAGTTCGGAAACGGCCTCCGGGGTCGCCTCGAAGTCGAGTACGCCATAAAAGCCGTGGTCACGCTTCTCGATCTCGTAGCCGAGCTTGCGCCGGCCCCACCAGGCATCCTCGAGCAGGGTCCCTCCCTGCTCGGCAAGGATCGCCTTGGCCCGATCGAAGGCGGCGATCGCCGCCTCCTCGTCGATGCGGTCCGTGATCAAGAGCAACATCTCGTAGCGGCGCATGAGCACCTCCTGTGGTCGCGCCGCCCCGCCGCGAGGCGGGTGCGGTGCCGATGGCGGCGGACGTCGGGGTGACGTCGCGGTCGCCGGCGGCGGGGGTGGCCCCCGCGTCGCGGTCGTGCGCCAGCACGGACCGTCGTCGGGAGCAGGGGTGCGGCCGGCCAGTTGCCCGGGGGGCAGGCCGGGTCGCCGGCACCCGCAGGCGCCGACGACGTGGCCGTTGGACGATACCCGACACCCCGTCCTCTCACAACCGCACCGTACGTGGGACCGGTGACGCCGCACAGCTGCGAGGCGCCGGGTCTGTGGATGAACGGCGGGGCGGGTCAGGATTCCAGCAGCGAGGAGCGGCCCGGAGACCGCCACCCAAGTGGCTGCGCCGAGCCTCTGGGGGGCGTGCTCACCGTTGGTGGGACAGTCACTGGAGGGCTCGCTGCCGGTGCTGACCTTGTCAGTACGGATCGGTGGTCATTCTCGCTGGCGGTGGCCACGGAGAGCTCTTGGCCAGCCATGACCACCACGACGGATCCAGCCAGCAACGCCACGTCTGAGGCACCGAGTCTCCGCCCCTCGGGCGAGAGCAGGATGCAATCGAACGTTTCGGTCACGGCTACGTCGACACAGGCCGAGAGGTGAGCAGCAACGACCCTCAACTCCGTGGCACCAGGAACACGGGGTCCGGGAGGGACTGGACCGGCCGCACGCGCGGCCCCAGGACCAGTTCCGCCAACAGGGTGCTCCATGTTGTCGGGCGAGAATGGCCGTTGCGTGGGAGAACGACCCGGCCCGGCTCGGATGACCCGCATGTGACCCCCCGCCGACATCACTGACGGGTCGGACACCGCATTCCGAACCTGTCCCTGGCCGACAGCGGCCGACCCTGGTTACCGATCGTCATCTCCACCTGACCCACCCCCTTCGAGGCGGTGGTCGGGTGGGCCGTTCAGATGCTCCCGGACTCCCCCATGTTCGCCACGATGTTGGGGTTGGTGGGTCGTGGGCTGCTGGTCAGGGTCATGCCCGAGAGCATGGCCGTGAAGCTTGCGGTGTAGCCCACCACCTCGGCGTCGGCGGCGACGAGCAGGTCGGTGAGCAGGGCCTGCTCGTCGGCGGTCAACTCCATCGCGTCGAGCTTGGCACCCAAGCCTGCAACCACATCAGCGTCAGCCATCATCATCTCCTCGTCGTGCCATGTGTCGTTGTCCAAGTTCAAGACGCCACCGCACGTCCGCGGTCACCGAAGTGTTCGCCTGCCGAACAGCCCGGTGCACCCACCGGAAACTGCGGTCGGCAACGCCTGACCCGAGTCCAGGCATCCCGCCCCTGTGTGCCCGGCGCTCCGGGGGAGCGACCCGGCGCAGGCAGTAGTCGGACGGCACCGGTTGATGCCGGCGGAGGCGCCCCGGCATGCCGCCTGGTCGGCTGGTACCCAAGGCAACTCAGAAGGCCAGACCATTGCACCTGCGCCAACGGGGATCTCGTGCGGTGGCGGCCGGGAGGCTGGCGGGGTGTCTGCGGCCGGCTGGGAGGTCGGCTGCCGAACTTCGGGGGTTCGGCAGCCGGGCCTTCACGCTGTTGAGCCGGGACGGCCGGTGTCGGTGTGGGCCGGTGTCGGACGGTCCGGGCCGGGTCGGCCGGTGTCGGACGGTCGGGGCCGGGTAGGTCGGGTCGGGTTGGTCGGGGCCGGGAGGTTGGTGGTGTGCGTGGGGTTGTCCACCGGTCGGATGGTCGGGGATGCGAAGGTCACACC
>SLLJ01000164.1 GCA_007134165.1 Nitriliruptoraceae bacterium
GCGCCAGGGTGGCGTTCTTGAGCACCCCGAGCGTGTGGAAGGTCTGCACCAACGGGACGTCGAAACGTTCGGCCAGCCGCCGCCCCACCCACCCCGACAGCCAGTAGTGCGCGTGCAGCAGGTCGTGGGTGCCCGCAGCCGGGTGCTGCTGCAGCGCGAGCATGAACGCGCACAGCACGTTGGCGACCTCGGCTTTGGGCACCGGCGCGAGCGGACCGGCCGGCACGTGGTGCACCTGCACCCCATCGGCCATGGCCACGGTCGGCGGCGCATCCGGATCGGTCGCGCGGGTGAACACGTCCACGTGGACACCACGCGCCGCCAGACGCAGCGCCACCTCGCGGACCGAGACGTTGAGCCCGCCACCGTCGCCGGTCCCGGGCTGGTCCAGCGGCGAGGTGTGCACCGAAAGCACCCCGACCCGAGAGATCGATGTCATGCGCCGCCCCGCTGCAGGGTGAACCGTTCGACCGGCCGGTCCACCGCCCCGAACCGGTACTTGTACGCCTCGTCGCCGCGGAGCAGGTCGAGCACGTCGCAGTCCTCCCCGGCGGCTTGCTCGAGGAGCAGCCCGACGAGCACGATCCCCGGCGACAGCGCGGCCAGCGCCGGATCGAACGCCGAGTTGTACAACCCCCAACGTCCGCGCCACACCAGCGAGACGGTCGCGGCCGCTGGCAACCCACCGACCTCAAGCCGGTGCAGTCGCAGCACGTGGTCGGGTGCGAACTCCTCGGCCAGGGCCCGGAACCAGTCGTGCATGTCGGTGCGGCGGAAGAAGCCGGCCTTGTCGGGGACCGATTCCGCCGCGAGGTCGAGGAACCCGTCGAGCTGACCGGCGACCTCGTCCGCCGGCACCTCGACCAGTTCGAGCGCGCCGGCGTCACGCGCCAACTTACGGGTCTTGCGGGTCAGCTCCTGCCGCAGCTTGCCGGGCAGTCGGCCGAGGTAGGCGCCGTAGCCGCCGTCGAGGTCGACCACGGGGCAGACGTCCTCGACCTGCTGCTCGAGCACGGTGAGCCCGACCTGCTCGGCGGCGGCGGTGAGCAGCTCGGTCCAGCCGCTGTCCGCGGCCAGCCCTCCCAGCAGGGCCTCGTCCCAGTCGCGGTCGGCCGCGAGGTCGGCGAGGTAGGTCGCAGCGATCTCGGCCCGGTCCTCGGGCCGGCCGATGGGACCGAGGTAGTCGGTCACCTCGGTGCCTCCGAGGAAGCGGCGCAACTCGCCTGGGCCGGTCGGCGTGCCGACCCGCTCGTGCGACTCGGACACGACGCCCACGAGCCCTCCGTCACGGTGCAGGGTGTGCACCCGGACCTCGTTGCGGGCACCGAGCACCTCGGCGTAGCGGGCGAGGTAGCGCGGCCCGTGGAACACCGTGGCATGCGGGTCCTGCTCGGCGAGTCGCTCCCACTCCTCGCGCAGGCCGCCATCGGGCACGTCGTCGTGCGTGCGCAGCTCGAGCACGTGGTCCTCCGCGGGGACGGGAAGCGGGTCGCGCCTCACAGCGGACCGGGGTCCTCCTCGGGGTGGGCGGCGGCCTCGATCGCTTCGTCGTCGACCTCGCCGGTGCCCACCCGATCGAGCAGTCCCCGTCGGCGGGGGGCTCGCTCGCCGGTCAGCTCGCTCAGCGCACGGAACGAACGGTACATCTCCTGGAGGGCCTGGCGCTGCGGGTCGGTCAGGTGCGGGTCCCGCGAGATGGCGCCGAGCAGGTCCTCGTCGTGCTCGCGTTCCTCGAGGATGCCCGCCTTGATGTAGAGGGTTTCGCTGGAGATCTCGAGCGCCTTGGCGATGGCCTGCAGGATCTCGGCCGACGGCTTGCGCAGCCCCCGCTCGATCTGCGACAGGTAGGGGTTGCTGACCCCGGCAAGGGTCGCGAGCTTGCGAAGTGACAGCCGAGCGGACTCACGTTGCTGCCGGATGTACATACCGAGTTCGTTCAGGCGCGACGGGTGCTCGACCTTTTGGTCCTCGGACGGTTCCACGGCCACCTCACCGGCGCTGCGAGTCCCAACGCTAGCAGCCGGCATGCACCCTCCTGCACCGCGCGAGCACTCCTTCACGGCCAGCCCGGCTCGCTCCCAACCCCCCGGGAAGTGCCCGCCGGCCCCTCGCTGACACCCGCCCGGCCCGCGCCTCGGCCCACGCCTCGGCCCACCGCCCGGCCCCGGCGCATCACCCGGCGTACGCAGCCGGTCATCCGTGACCGCCTGGGTACGCCACGTCATCCACGCTGGACCACCCGGCGTACGCAGCCGGTCATCCATGACCGCCTGGGTACGCCGCGTCCACGGACGCCCCCCACCCGGCCGCCCACCCACCCCTCCTACGCACATCGACGGGCGTTCTACGCACATCAACGAGCGTGTGCGCACCTTGGCGAGCGTTCTGCGTCCGCAGGAGCTGCCACGGCCGCCTTTCGGAGCGACGAACGCGCATTTGCGTGCGCCCACACCGCGAATCCGCGTGCGCAGAAGCGCTGCGGACCCACGCGACGCGACGCACCGCCAGCGGCGCGCCTCCGGACTGCGCCCGGTTCCGGCCCGGCTGCCGAACCCCCGACGGTTCGGCAGCCGTCGCTCGCCCGCTCGAACCCATCCGCCAACGCCGGCATCACCTACCGCAGGTTGTGCACTCCGGTCACGCCGTCCCGGTTGAGGGCCGCGACCAACTCGGCCATCGGCGGCGCACAGCGGACCACCCCGGCGGGTCGGCCACCACCCAGCGGAGGCGGGGAGACCCACGTCCCCGGCGGTACGACGCCCAGCGCCTCGACCACGGACACCACGGCCTGGGCCGCACCCCTCGCAGAACCGTCGGCAGCCTTGACCGCAAGGCCCCGACCGGTGCCGTCGGAAGCGGTCCAGCCCACCCCGTAGACCCCCTCGGCGCCGACCTTGGCCACTACCCCGGCCGCCAGCAGCGCCGACTCCAGCCGACCGTGTCCCCCGACCAGGCCGGGGCAGGCGAGCCCCGCGGTCCGCACCCGCGCCCAACGCCCGTCGACCGCCAGCCGGCCGTATCCGACCGCCAGCGCGGTCAGCGGCACGGCCACGGCCGGAGCGCCGCAGCCGTCGGTTCCGATCGCGCGGACCGGACCCAGCACCTCGGCCAGCACACCGAGCACGCGACGCTGCACGGCCTCATCGGGGGCCAGCAGTTCGGGCCCCGACACCCCCAGCACCCGACCGGCCAGCGCGAACAGCGCGTGCTTGCCCGAGCAGTTGTTGGTCAGCGCCGCCGGCACCGCGCCCGGGTCGGCCTCACCCACCGCCGGCGTACAACTCAGCGCGGCTGCCGGGGTCCGCGACCGGGCCAGCAGTCGTCGCACCTGGGCGAGGTGGCGCGGCTCGGCCCGGTGCGAGGCCCACGCGACCGCCACCTCGGCGTCCGACACGGCGTCGGCCTGCTCCCCCAGCACCTCCAGGCAGGCGGTTGCCTGGAAGGGTTTTGCCGCGGACCGCACGAACACGGTCGCGTCCGCGTCACCGAGGCCGACCAGCAGCGAACCGTCGGACGCGGCCACGACCAGGTGGCCGGCATGAACGGACTCCACGACCTCACGCCCGCTCACGACGTCGCGACGGGTGACCTCGGTCAGCGCAGCGGCGATCACCCGCTCAGCGAACTCAGCGGCCGACCGTCGCGTTCGAGTTCTTCGACCAACGCCACCCAGACCTTGGCCATCTCCGGGTCGAACTGCGTGCCGGCGTTGGTATCGATCTCCTCCAGGGCGACGTGGATCGGGAGGGCCTTGCGGTAGGACCGATCGGAAGTCATCGCATCGAAGGCATCGGCGAGCATCAGGATGCGCGCCGGCAGGTAGATGTCCTCGCCCCTCAGACCTTCCGGGTATCCCCGGCCGTCCCAACGCTCGTGGTGCGAACGCAGGATGCCCACGGCGTCACCCATGAGATGCAGGGGCTGCACCAGCGTCACCCCGATGATGGGGTGGGTGCGCATCACGCGCCACTCGTCGTCGGTGAGGGAGCCGGGCTTCTTGAGGATCGCGTCGGGCATCCCGACCTTGCCGATGTCGTGCAGCAGGTAGCCGTAACCGATCTCGGCCCGGGTGGCGAGCCCAGGCGCCACCCGACGCGTCAGCGCCATCGCGAACTGGTAGGTGCGGTCGAGGTGCGAGCGGGTCTGATTGTCGCGAGCGTCGACCACCTCGGCCAGGGTCCGAACCATGCGCAAGTAGGACTTCGACAGCTCGCGGTAGGCCTGCTCCACCTCGGTGCGCCGCAGCTTCTCGCGCTCCACCATCGTCTGCAGGTCGTCGGCGAACAGCAGGAGCTGGCGGCGGGTGCGGTCGAGCTCGTCGGCATGGTCGGGATGCACGTATCAGGCCCGAATCTCGAGGCCAGCCACCAGCGCACGCAGGGTGTCGATGAGCATCAGGGGACTGAACGGTTTGGCGAGGTAGCCGGCGCAGCCGGCCCGCTCGGCAGCCTCGCGGGTCTCATCGTCGTCGTTGTCGGCGAGTAGCACCACGGGAATGCCGGAGAGTTCGGCCTCGGCTCGGAGCCTCGCACAGACCTCGAACCCGTTGATGTCGGGGAGTTCGACACCCAGCACGATCGCGTCGGGCGGCTGCTCGCGCGCCTCACGCACGGCACGCTCCCCGGACCCCGCGAGGCGAACCGTGAGGTCCTCGAGGTCGAGGACACGCGAGAGAATCTCACGCACGAGCGGGTCGTCGTCGACCACGAGGATCTCGGCCCGTCTGCGCGTCACGCCTGGCCGCCGAGCAGGTCACCGACCGAAGCGCGGCCGTCCTTGTAGCGCTGGACGAGTTCGTCGCGCAGCATGTCGATGCGCTCGAACAACTGGCGCCGCAGCCCGGAGAGGTACCGCTCGTAGGTGGCGAGTTCCTCGATCAGTTGGGCGAGGTCGTCGGCGTCGCGGCCCCCGAGGTCGTCGAGCCCGGCGCGGTCGACGATCTCGTCGATCTCGGCTTCGAGGACCTCGGCGGCCTCCGGTACGGACACGTTCACCGCCCGCGCCTGCAGTGGATCGGACGGGTACTGATCGGAGGCGAGGATCCTCGGCAGGTCCGCGAGCAGGGTGGTCAGGTCGTGCCCGCCCTCATGGCGTCGCTCGAGTTCCACGCGCAGCAGATCGATCCGGCCCTGCAGCACCCGACGTGCGTAGGAGACCCCCGCCTCCTCCCGCTCACACTCCGCGCGAGCACGGCGCACCTGTTCATTGCTCCAGGACGACAATCCGTCGAGGTACTCGGCTGCAAGCACGCGCTCGATCGTGCCAGGCAACGCCATGGGATCTCCTGCTCGCCAACTCGCGTCACTCTAGCCCCCGTCCTGGCCAGTCGGCGTAGCCTCCCGCACTCCCTGCTCAGGAGTTACGCTTGCTGCCATGCATGGTGACCTGGCTGGTTCGACCGCGGCTGCCATCTTCCAGCGTCTGGCGGATGGTGGTGAGACCGGCATTCTCAAGTTCGTCGGTGTCGACGGGCCGGGCGAGCTGGTGCTCGAGGACGGCGTGTTCGTGTCGGCGCGGTCGCCCACATCCCGAGGTCAGATCGGTCACCGGCTGGTCGGCGCGGGACGGCTCGAGCGCGACGATCTCGAGTCGGTCCTCAGCGACCCGGAGGTGGCCGCTGGGCGGCTACGGATCGGCGCGGCACTCGTCGAGCGGGGGCTGGTGTCGAGCGAGACCGTCCGCGAGACGATACGAGAGCAGGTGCTCGACGCGGCCTTCGAACTGCTCGGGTGGCGCTACGGCAGCTACGCCTTCTTCCCGGGCACCCCTGAACACATCGAGCAGGTGCCCGTGCGGGTCCCGCTGAACGAGTGCCTGCGCGAGGTCGAACAACGTCAAGCCGAATGGACACGGCTTTCCGCCGCGATCCCCGACCTCGAGGCCATTCCGAGCGTCCGGGAGAGCACCACCGAGACGAGCACCGAACTGCAGCCTGCCGAGTCCATCCTGCTCGCCGGGATCGACGGCCGGCGGTCGATCCGCGGACTCGCCGAGGATCTGGGCTACGGCACGTTCGAGACGGCACGTGTCGTCTTCCGTCTGCTCGAGCTCGGGGTGGTCGAGGTTCCGCTGCCCGAGGACGAGATCGGCTCGGCGCTCGACGAGGCGATGCACTGGGAACCCCGACCCGCGCCGCGGCCCGAACCCCGACCCGCCCCCGGTCCAGCGACTGCGGCCCAACCAGACCCCGAGGCGACACCAGCACCAGAGCTGACCCCAGCACCAGTGCCGAAGCCAGTTTCAGAGCCGACACCCGAGCCACCACCAGCACCACGTCCGGAGCCGACACCAGCACCAGAGCCGACACCCGAGCCACCACCAGCACCACGTCCAGAGCCGACACCCGAGCCACCACCAGCACCACGTCCAGAGCCGACACCCGAGCCACCACCAGCACCACGTCCAGAGCCGACACCCGAGCCACC
>SLLJ01000105.1 GCA_007134165.1 Nitriliruptoraceae bacterium
CCTTCGGTCAGGCCTTCGGTGCAGCGTTCTTCGGTGCAGAGTTCTTCGGTGGCTCGACGCTCGTAGCCTAAACCTTCAGTAGAACGTTATGCTTATGTCAACCTCTCCGTTGGGGCGAAGGTAGACGGCGAGACTCCCGACGGTCAACCGGCCCCGTCCACCCGCCTCGCCGCCTCGTCGCCGACATCCCCGTTGCCGGGCTCCGATGCACGCCACCCGGGGCACTCAGCGGCCTGGGGACGGCTTCGACGTTCACGGCCCGACCACCACCGGCGCGCGCGGCGCCCGCACGTCCACCCGTTCCACGGGGGTGGCCCCGACGTCCTCGAGGACGGCGCCGAGCGCACGCACCTTCTCGTCGAGCCGCTCGGCACGTCCGAAGGCCACCTCCACCCCAGAGGTCAGCCACAGGGTCAGCTCGTCGGGCCCGGAGGCCTCGTACTGCACGACGCTGGCACGCAGCGGCCCTGACAACCCCTGCCAGACGGCATGCGCATTGGCTACCGCCGGGTACTCACCGACCCGGCTGCCGAGCTCGGGGGCGGGAGCGCGGACCTGCACCACCGGCAGGTCCTCACCGCCAGCCTCGTCGATCACCACGCCGTCGCGGTCGAGCAAGACGGCGGTGTCGCGGCCCTGCAAGCGCAGCGCCGGCGTGCGCTCGACCACGTCGATCTGCACCGTGAGTGGATCGAGACGTCGCACCGTGGCGGCGCGAACCAGCGGCATCGTCGCGACGCGAGCTTCCACCTCTGCGGGGCGCAGCCGCACCGTCGAGGAGCCGAGTTCGACCTCGGCGCGCTCGAGGACCTCACGAGGTTCGAGCCGCTCGGTGCCCACCACCTCGACCTGCTCGATGGCCACCAGCGGGCTTCGCTCGAGGGCCGCCAAGGCCGCCAGCGCGAGCAGGATCATCAGGCCGATCCGCGCCCGGCGCCAGCGACGCTGCCACCGCTCGGAGCGGATGTCTCGACGGCGCTGCGCGATCCGGACGTCCATCAGCGCACCACATCCACCGGCGGATCGATTCCCTCGTCGGCGAAGTCGCCGAGCATGACCACCTCGGTGCGCAGCAGCACCCCGGCATGCTCCCACACCCGGGTGCGCACCTCGCGGAGCACCGAGCGAACGTCCGCGGCCCGGGCACCGGGGCGGGTGACCACGAAGTTGGCGTGACGCTCGGAGACCCGCGCGCCGCCGAAGACGACCTGCTTGCCGCCGGCCGCGTCGATCAGGCGTCCGGCGGAGTCGCCGGGCGGGTTGGCGAACACCGATCCGCAGTTGGGCTCGTTGAGGGGCTGGTGTGCACGCCGCCAGGCACGGATGTCGGCGATCTCGGCGCGAACCGTCCCGGCGTCGCCGTCGGCGAGCTCGAGCACCGCGGCCACGACCACGGCATCGGAGGGCAGCACGCTGCGGCGGTAGCCGAGCTGCAGCTGCGCGGCCGGCCAGGTCTCACGCACCCCCGAGGACAACCGCACCACCTCGACCTCTACGAGATGGTCAGACATGTCGCCGCCGTGGGCCCCGGCGTTCATCCGCACGGCACCCCCGAGCGTGCCCGGCACCGCACACGCCCAGGCGAACCCGGCCAGGCCGGCATCCGCAAGCTGCACCGCCAGCGTCGGCAGCGGTTCGGCCGCCCCCGCCCGCACCCGGCCACCGTGCACCTGCCGGCCCCGGAAGCCGGAACCGAGCAGGATCGCGATCCCGGGCCAGCCCGCGTCGGCCACCAGCAGGTTCGAGCCGCGCCCGACCACGGCCACCGGTAGACGCTGCTCGGCGGCCACCCGACCGACCACCGCAAGGTCGTGGTCGTCCTCGGCCACGACCAGTGCCCGTGCCGGTCCGCCCACGCGCAGCGTCGTCTGGGCGGCCAGGGGTGCGTCGGGCCGCACGCTGCCGTGAAGTTGTCGTTGGAGCCTGCTCACGACCGGGTCGCTCACCCCACCCCACCTCCCAGCCGGGCCAGCAGTGCGGGCCCGACCTGGGTCACGTCACCGGCACCCGTCGTCAGGACCAGGTCGCCGGCAACGACCACACTGAGCAGCGTGTCGACGAGGTCGCCCAGGTGTGGGACGTAGAGCACGCTGGCGCCGGCCGCCTCCGCGGCCTCGGCGACCAACCGGCCGGTGACCCCAGGCACGGGGCGCTCGCTCGAGCCGTACACGTCGGTCACCACCACGAGCTCCGCGGCGGCCGCCGCCCGACCGAGCTCCTCGCCGAGCACGGCGGTTCGTGAGTAACGGTGGGGCTGCACGACGACCACCACCCGGCGTGGCTCTTCGGCACGCGAGGCCGCCAACGTCGCACGCAGCTCGGTCGGGTGGTGGGCGTAGTCGTCCACCACCGTGACCCCGCCAGACCGACCCAGCCGCTGGTAGCGCCGCGCGGCCCCCGCGAAGCGGCGCAGTCCTCCCGCGGCGGCGTCGAGGTCCAGGCCCAGCTCGCGCACGACGGTCAGCGCCGCCGCGGCGTTGAGCACGTTGTGCCGGCCGGGCACCGCAAGGCGGAAGCGAACCAGGGATTCTCCGCCAGCGCGCAGTTCGTGGTCGCCGTCGGGACCGGGGACCACACGGACCTCGGCGCGTGGGTCGGTGCCGAAGGTCACGACGGGGGGCGCGATGCGCAGCGCCAGCTCGGCCGCCCCGGGGTCGTCGACCCCGAGCACCGCCGGGGCGCCCGTACGCCGAGCGGCCAGGAACGAGCGGAACACCTCGGCGACCGCCGCGTCGTCCTCGAACTCGTCGGGGTGGTCGAGTTCGATGTTGGTCACCACCGCCAGATCGGGCCGGAACACCAGCAGGGACCGGTCGGACTCGTCGGCCTCGGCGACGAACACCCCGTCGGTCCCCCCGTGGGCGTTGGTGCCGATCTCGTTGAGCGACCCGCCGATGGCGAAGCTGGGGTCGAGCCCGGCCGCCTGCAGCGCGACCACCGCCATCGAGGTCGTGGTCGTCTTACCGTGGGTGCCGGCGATGAGCACGCCGCGCTCCCCGACCATCAGTTCCGCCAGCATCTCGGCTCGCCGCAGCACCGGCAGACCGCGCTGGCGGGCCGCGACCACTTCGGGGTTGTCGGGGGCGACCGCGGTGGAGACCACCACGGCGTCGACCGCACCGAGGTGCTCGGCGGCATGCCCGACGTGCACGCCGGCGCCGAGCACCCGCAACTCCTCCAGCGCTCGGCCCTCGCGCAGGTCCGAACCGCTGACCCGATGGCCGCGCTGGAGCAGGATCCGGGCGATGCCCGACATCCCCGCCCCGCCGATGCCGACGAGGTGCAGGTGGCGACGGTCACCGAGCAGCAAGGTCACGAACGGCCTCCGAGGTGGGACAGAACCAGGCGGGCGAGGTTGGCGGCCGCGTCGGGCCGCCCGAAGGCGCGGGCCGCACGGGCCATGGTGGCGCACGCCTGGGCGTCGCGCAGCAGCGGCTGGGCCGCGGCCACCAGTGCCGCGCCGTCGAGGTCGGCGTCGACGACGACCCGGGCCCCACCGATCGCGGCCAGCGCGGCGGCGTTGGCGGCCTGATGATCGGCGGTGGCGTGCGGATAGGGCACCAGCACCGAGGGCAGGCCGAGCACGGTGAGCTCAGCGATCGAGGTCGCCCCGGCCCGGCACACCACGAGGTCGGCGGCCGCGTAGGCCTCGGCCATGTCGTCGATGAAGGGGACCACCTGCACCGCCGGCCCCGTGCGCTCCTCACGGGCAGCGGCCCAGGCCCGGGCGGTGTCGTCGTAGGCGGCGCGCCCGGCGGCGTGCAGGACCTGCAGGTCGGCGAGTTCCCAGCGCGCATGCGCGTCGACGATCGCCTCGTTGATCCGCCGGGCTCCCTGGCTCCCCCCGAACACCAGCAGGGTCGGACAATCGGGGGCGAGACCGAGCCGGCGCCGGGCGTCGGCCCGAGCGCTGTCACGATCGAGGCCGCGAACATCCTCGCGGACCGGGTCGCCGGTGACCGCCGTGCGCTCCGGGTAGCGGAACCGGTCGGCCGAACCCGGGAAGGTCACCGCGACGGTGTCCGCCCATCGCGCCGCAACCCGGTTGGCGAGCCCGGGCACCGCATTCTGCTCGTGGACAATGAGGGGCAGCTGCTCGCGCCAGGCAGCCCGGGCGACCGGAAAGGAGACGTAGCCACCGAAGGTCACCACCGCCCCCGCACGCTCCTCGCGCAGGATCTCGGCACAGCGCCGCACCGACCGGCGTAGCGCGAACGGCACGGTCACAAGCCGCGGCGAGAGCCGGCGCGGGATCGCCGCGGCCTCGATGTGGTGCAGCCGGAAGCCGGCCTCGGGAACCAGGGTGGCCTCGAGCCGGTCGTCGACGCCGACGAACACCGGCTCGAGCTCGGGGTCGAGCCGGCGCAGCTCCTGCGCGACCGCGATGGCTGGGAACACGTGGCCGGCGGTTCCACCACCGGCGATCACCACCGTGTGGCTCATGACGCCGCCACTCGACGCTCTGGCGCCGCCAGCGAGCGCGAGATGCTGGTCAGGATGCCAAGCGCCACCAGCGACGACACCAGCGAGGATCCGCCGACCGAGACCAGCGGGAGGGTCACCCCGGTGATCGGCACCAGACCGGTGACGGTGCTGACGTTGACCAGCGCCTGTCCGACCAGCCACGCGGTGATCGCGAAGGCCACGGTACGCGCGAAGCCCGGCCCGGCGGTGTAGGCAATCGTCAGCCCGCGGTAGAGCAGGACCGCGAACAGGGCGAGTACGACCACGGCGCCGAACAGCCCGAGTTCCTCGCCGATGATCGCGAAGATGAAGTCGGTATCGGGATTGGGGATGAACTGCCACTTGCCCCGCGAGGACCCCAGGCCCAGCCCCAGCAGCCCGCCCTCGCCGAGCGCGAAACGGGCCTGCAGCAGTTGGTAGCCGTCACCGAGCGGATCCGCCTCGGGATGCAGCCAGCCGGTGAGCCGGGCCAGGCGGTAGGGGGCGGTGACGGCCAGCACGGCGATAGCGGCCAGCGCGGCCACGAAGCTGACCGCGACGTGCCGACCGGGCAGTCCTTCCACCCACAGCACCGCGGCCACGATCATCGCCAGCAGGATGGTGGTCCCAAGATCCGGCTGCAGCAGCACGAGCACTCCGAGCACGACCAGCAGCGGCACGGCCGGCACCACCAGGTGTGAGGCGGTGTGCAACCGGCCGTCTCGGGGCCGCTTGCGCTCCAGGACGTCCGCGAGCCAGATGAGCGTGGCGAGCTTGGCCAGCTCCGAGGGCTGCACGCTGAGCGGACCCAGTTCCAGCCAGCGGGTCGAGCCGTGCCGCGTCTCGCCCACCCCGGGCAGGACCACCAGGACCAGCCCGGCCAGCGCGATGAGCAGCAGCGGCCAGGCCAGCCGGCGCCACACGCGGTGGTCGGTCCGCGCGGCGGCCAGGTAGGCCGGCAACCCGATCGCGGCCCACAGCATCTGCCGCCGGAACACCCCGAAGGGATCGCCGGCCTCGGCGGCGTCGACCACCGAGGCGGAGAAGCTCATCACCAGCCCGATGAGCACCAGCAGGGCGGTGACCACCGCGATCATGGTCGCCTCCCCGTTCCAGGGTCCGGCGGAGGGTGGGCGCAGACGCCGAACGAGGGCTCCCCGTCGGGTCGCGACGGAGTCGGCGGCAGCGCGCAGTCGCGTGACCGGGCTCATAGCAGCGGTCCGATCCGGGCCAGATACTCGGCGTAGAACAGCCCCAGCCCCAGCGCGACGCCGATGCCGGCAACGATCCAGAAACGGACGATGATGGTGGTCTCCTGCCAGCCGAGCAGTTCGAAGTGGTGATGGATGGGCGCCATGCGAAACAGCCGCCGCCCGGTGGTGCGGAACACCGCGACCTGCAGGATGACCGAAACGGTCTCGAGCACGAACAGTCCGCCGAGCACCACCAGCAGCACCTGGGTGTTGGTGGCGATCGCCATGGCGGCCAGCAGTCCTCCCAGCGCCAGCGATCCGGTGTCGCCCATGAAGATGCGAGCCGGTGGGGCGTTGTGCCACAGGAAGCCGGCGCAGGCTGCCAGCACGGCCGCAGAGATGATGGCCAAGTCGAGCGCGTCGCCGGCCGGCAGGTGGTAGTCCCCGGCGTTGCGGAACATCCAGAAGGCGATCAGCGTGTACGCACCAAACACCAGCGTGGCGGAACCGGCCGCCAACCCGTCGAGCCCATCGGTGAGGTTGACCGCGTTGGACGTCCCGGTCAGCAGGAGGAATACCCAGCCCACGAAGGCCCAGGTCGACAGCTCGAACTCGATGCCGCCAGCCACCGAGATGTTGCGGGGCAGGCCGGCCAGCTCAGGCCCGGCGGTGGCGAAGGCAACCGCGATCGCGGCCTGCCCGAGGAACTTGGTGGTCTTGTTGAGGCCGAGGTTGCGCCGCATGCGCAGCTTGATGAGGTCATCGGCGAAACCCACCGC
>SLLJ01000452.1 GCA_007134165.1 Nitriliruptoraceae bacterium
CGAGTCCGCTGGGTTGAACCGGCACGGATGCGTCGACGACCACAGACCTCGTGCCGGACGGTGTCGCCGAGCAACCACTTGGAGCGATGGACGTGGACCGAACGCCGGCGGTCAGTTCGCAGCCGGCGCCGGGCCGTTCACGGCACGCATCGCCAGGTTGGCCGCAGGCCGTCAGCGGCGCGGGATCCGGCCGTCCGTCGACCCGGTCCTTCGCCGCAAGGACCGCGGTGACCGGCGATCGGTTTCGGGGTCCGCGAGCGACTCACGGCTTGCCGGATCAGTGGTCTGGCGACCGAGGTACTACGGCGGTTGCTGCCACATCGGTCGGTTGCCCGCCGTCGTGCACCTGGCGGTTGTTGGGAGGTTCGGGAACCGTTCCCGGTGGTTCGCGGAAGCGCGCGTCGAGCTGCGTACCGAGTGAGGGGCGCTCCACGATTGCTGCCTCCCGCCTGGTATCGTATGACCCATACGATGGCAGAGTGGCGATGGACGCGGAACTGATCGACGAGTTGTCTGAGGCGCTGGCAGCTGCCCGTCGAGGGGCAAAGACGAAGCCGGTGTCGGTGACCGTTCCTGTTCCGCTGGCGGAGGCGTTCCGGCGACTGGCTGACCGCGGCCTCATCGACAGCGTGTCGGAGGCGGCGACGCATGCGCTCGAGGAAGCCCTCCAGGCGGTGATCGTCGGCATGCGACTCGATGCCATCTACGAGGCGCATCCCGAGGACCGCCCTTCGGAGGACGAGGTAGCGGAGATGGCGGCACGCGCCGGCGTGAGTTTGCCGTGAGCGTGACCGTGGTGCTCGATGGCGCCGGCCTGCACGCCTGGGCTGAGCGTCGGCCTGAGCGTCAGGTGTTGACGGTGATGGAGGTCCTGCGTCGGGCAGGCGCTGGCCGGGTGCTGGTGCCCTCCGTGGTCACGGTCGAGGCGCTGACCGGCGACTCGCGCGATGCGGCGGTGAACCAAATCCTCGAGCAGATCGAGGTGCAGGAGCACCTGCCGCTCAGCCATGCTCATGCTGCAGTAGCGCTGCGACAGGGCACCGACGGATCAGCCGTGGACGCCGTCGTCGCCGAGGCTGCCCTGCGAACGAGGGCCGCCTACGTCATTACCTGCGACGCCGACAACCTGAACACCTTGATCGACCGAGGCGCGGGGCGAACAGCGGTCGTGACCGTCGAGGCCTGAAGCGGCGCTCGTCACAGAGCTGTGCGATCCTGCGACGTCGCACCGGCTCGACGACCACGCGCGGTGCCGTATGAGCCGCCGAGCGAGGCCTGCCTGCAACGCCCGGGTCATCCACCCGCCGGTGCCCCTGCCCCGGAGCTCAGTGGCGGGTGATCGTCAACGCCGAGTGGTCGCCGCCGACGATGACGGCGACCTTGCCTCGGATCGGGAAGGTCAGCATCGGGTTGATGTGCCCGAAGTCGACGTTGGCCAGAACCGGCACGTCGTTGAGCATGGTTTGGCGGGCTGTTGGAGCATGGCCGTGAGCCAGCGGTCGAAGTGGTGCGGTTGGGCCTCGACATCGTCTTCGAGGAACAGCACCGACCCGGCCAGCGGCGGTGCCCACGCGGCGCCGTTGAGCAGTTGCCGGGTCGATTCTTGACGAGCCGAAGCACTCCCCGTGATCGGCCGCACAGCGGTGAGATACCGCCCACGACTCGGAGGCGAGCCTTGGCTTGCACCAACTGGCAGGTACGGCTTGTGGTTTGCGGCCTCGTCACCGCATCGCTCGCGGCACTATTGCCACGGTCACCGACGCCGAAGTGATGGATGTGCGCGGCGTCAGGCGCGCGACCCTCGAGGCAAGGTGAGTTTCTCGTGACGAGCCTCACGACCACGGCTGCGGACACGTCCGCGGTGCCGGTGCCGACGCTGTCTGCCGACATTGCGTTCGATGATGCGGCGAAACTGGTCGTCGACTTTCTCAAGCAAGCGGTACCGTTCGACTACTGGACGGTGAACCGCTGCGACGGCGAACGACAGCTCTACCTTGAGGTGCCCGACGACACCTACGGGCTGAAGGCGGGTGACGCGCACCCGTGGGAGGACACGTTCTGCGGCCGGATGCACGAGGGTCGGGGACCGCAGGTCGCCCCGGACGCGATGGCGGTACCGGCGTATGCGGAGACCGAGGTAGCCCATGAGTTGACCATCGGCGCCTACGTCGGCATTCCCATCACTCGCCCGGATCGGGGTCTGTTCGGCACGATCTGCGGGATCGACCCGGCCGTCAACGACGAGGAACTGGAACGGCAGGCACCCCTGCTGCAGATGCTCGGCAGCCTGCTGTCCATGGTGCTGGCAGGGGACCTGGCCCGGACGGAGCTCGAGCGGGAACGTGAGCGCGCCCGCGAGGAGGCGACCAAGGATTCACTCACCGGCCTGCTCAACCGACGGGGCTGGGACATCGCTGTCGCGCGGGAGGAAGCCCGCTGCCGGCGGTTCGGCGATCCCAGCTCGGTGCTGGTGATCGACCTGGACCGGCTCAAGGAGATCAACGACAGGCAGGGGCATACGGCCGGTGACGCCTTTATCGCCAAGGCGGCGGAGGCGCTCAGCGCCAGCGTCCGCGGGTACGACCACGTGGCGCGCATCGGCGGTGACGAGTTCGCGGTCTTGGTGACCGGTATGACGTCGGCGCAGATCCACGACCTGGTCGGCAGGATCCATGCCGCGTTCGATCTGGCCGGCGTGTCCGGTTCGATCGGCCACGCGCCCTACACCATCGTGGCCGGCTTCCCGGGCGCATTCGCCGAGGCCGACGCCGCCATGTACGAACAGAAGCGGGCCCGGCGCGGCAATCCCGGCCACCGCCCGCCCACCCCGCTGGCTTCGAGTCGCTGACCACAAGGAGCACTCCGCCTGGCAGCCGACGAACGTCGTGTGGTCATGGCGGCGCGGTGCCAAGCTTCTGCACGAGGTTGGAAACGCTGCGGTGTTGGTCTTCAGGCGGAAATCGGCGACGGGCCATCTCCCCAAGTCTGGTGAGGCTGTCGACCACGTCGAACTCGCGCGACCCGATCTGCGGTGCTCCGGCGGCATACTCGCGAACGTCACGAAGGCGTCGCTGGACCCGGTGAGATCGCCTTCTGGAGCTACTCGCTACCCGCAACCAACGCCCGTAGGTGCGGCCGCGTCCGCGTCCGCAACGCGGTCCTTGGTCCGCAGGGCCGTGCTCGACGACGTTCACGACCCGACACCGCGAGGACCGAGAGACAACGGCAGCCGAGCCTTTGCCGTGCGGACCGGTCCTCGGCAAGCCATCGTCGGCTGGCGAGGGAGCATCGTTCGTGGAGCCTTCTGCTCCATCACGGTCGTTTCGTTGCAGAACCTGCCCAACACGCTCACCAAGGGAACAGCACGCCAGCGTGGAGTCCATCCCTGTGTGCTGTTCCAGTGGCGAAACGACGGTGAGATCACCGAGTTGTCGCGCGATCGTGTGCTGCGTGTCCGCGGCTGCCATGCATGATCTGACCGATCAACTCCCCGTCGCGGTGCAGATATCGCGGTGCCGACCCGGGCTGAGCTACGGCAGTATGAGCCACCCGACCCGACACACGCCGGCTGATCACGCCTACCTGGGCCCGCAGAACCAGAGCCATCACAAGGTCGCAGCACGCAGCCGCCAACTGTGGATCCGGTACGTGGTCGGAGGTGCCCCACGCCGCCCGTACAGCCTTGCACACATCAACGTCAACACCTCGACCATGTCGCGCACCAGATCATCGTCAATCTCGCCATCGTCGATGATCACGATGTGGCGTCCGGACGCGGTCAGCGCAGCCGGCAGATGTTCAACTCCGAACCTTGCGAGCCGGTCCCGATGTTCGACCACCATGGTCGTGACCTGCTGGTCAGACAGCAACCGGGACAGTTTGGGTCGCTGCCCGTTGCGTCCGGAACCGACCTCGACGACAACCTCGTCTTCCGGCAGACCCAACCTGGATGCGCCCTGGAACGTACGTGAGACCTGCCCGTCCAACATCGCACGCTGATCGTGCGACGACACCCGTGCGTACACCACGGTGTGGCCCTCACCCTCCACAGGCCGCTGGCATTCGGGGTCGTGGACCAGCACCGACCCTGGCGGGGTGCGCTGCACCGGCACCGGCATCTTGCCTTCCCGATGCCACCGGTAGGCCGTCTTGGGATGGACACCCTCCAAACGTGCCCACTCCGCCAGCTTCACTCCATCCCCACACGTATGTTCACTCCTCTACGCGACCTTACCACGCAGCAGTTGGCAACCCCCATGATCGTCCTGGCCACCAACGTCGCCTCGCAGGCGATCCACACGATCCTGCGCGACAGCTTCCGAGGCCGTGTCCTTCCCTTCGACGGGTGCGGGATCGATCTGATCGACCCGTGGGCGAGCCCGTGAACGAAGACACTGGGCCGGGGGCACCAGTCCCTCGACCGTCCCCAAACCTCCCACGCCCGTCCGCCGGTTCACAACGGGTCCGAGACCGCCCCCCACCCACACCGACCCAACTCCGAACCGCTTGGACCGCCGCGTATCTGCTGGAGACGGCAACACCGCCGTCTCGGGCCACGGCCCGGCCGCCATGGCAGATGGAGCGGAGTGTGGGATCACGATCCATCCGACCGGAGCCGAGCCGCTGCAGAGCCCACCGGTCGGTAGCCGAGCTCTGGTCGAAGAGGCCCGCACCGCTGAGCTGACGACGCGATCTCGTCCCCGAGGCGACCCCAAGGTCCACCGAAGGTCCCGCGAGCTCGACCGTCCGACCAGACCCACGACCGGAGGCCAACTCACGAAACGCCTGCACGGACCCCCGAAGACCGGTGCTCACGGCCTGCCTACCTCGCCCACTGGCTCATCTGGAGCTGGCCACATTGACACGACTGCCGGTCGAACGTCCAGACGACGACGCCAACCGTCCCGCGAGGACCGGGTCGCCAAGCTGAGATTCGAGGACCGGTGGGCCCGGAGTGGGTGAGGCCGAGCGGCCCTTTGTGCCCCGAGCGGGCGAGGTCATGCTGAGACGTTGCTCTTGCAGGGTCACGGTCGACACCGGAGAAAGCCATGAGCGCCACACGTTCGGTGGTCGGGATGCTGTGTGCGGCGCTGCTGCTCGCGCTGTCGGGGGTGGGAGCCACGTCACCGGCCAGTGCCCAGCCTGACGTTGATGCCGACGGCGGAGCGCCGGCCACCGGTGCGGTGGCTACCGAGGTCGAGTTGGCGTCGGGGACCTGTACCCGCGATCCGCAACTCCCCAACCAGTTCCCGGACGTCGCCGATGACAGCGTGTTCTGTAACGACATCGCCTGGATGGCCACCCAGGGCATCACCACCGGCCGTACCGATGGGACCTACGGGCCGGGCGACAACGTGCGGCGCGGCCACATGGCCGCGTTCCTGCACCGTTACGCCGGTGAGTCCGCCCCGCCGGCCGGGGCGCCGAGGTTCTCGGATGTGCCGGCCGGCCATGTGTTCTTCACGGCGGTTTCGTGGTTGGCTGCCGAGGGGGTGACCACGGGCCGGCCCGACGGGAGCTTTGATCCGGGTGGGGAGATCACCCGTGGGCAGATGGCGGCGTTCCTCTACCGGTATGCGGGTGAGCCTGGCCTGCCTGCCAATGCTCCTTCCTTCCCGGATGTGCCGGCCGGGTTCATCTTTGCGGATGCGATCTCGTGGATGGCGTTGACCGGGATCACCACCGGCCAGTTGGACGGGACGTTCAACCCGTCCGGGACGCTCAACCGCGGCCAGATGTCGGCGTTCCTGTTCCGCTACGACGAGTACTTCGCCGGCCCCGCCCCCGGCGGTGCGATCGTCCACCCGGGTGCAACCTGGGCCAGCACGGCAACGGGCTACCGGGGCGAGCACGGGCAGCGGGTGTCCTACGCCTGCCCGCCAAGTGGTGTCGCCCGGACCGTGTGGGGCACCGACGTGTACACCGATGACTCCTCGGTGTGCACCGCCGCGGTCCATGCCGGGCTGATCACCCTGGCTTCGGGCGGCAACGTCGTCATCGAGATCTGGCCGGGACAGGCCAGCTACGCAGGTAGCCAGCGGCACGGCATCACCTCGAGCAACTGGGGCTCGTGGGGCGGCAGCTTCGTGTTCGTGGACGATCCCGGTCCCGGCGAGCCGCCTGCACCACCGGAACCTGTCCCTGGGCTGACGGCCGACGGCGCGATCAGCGCCGGCAACCTGCACACCTGCGGACTGCAGACCGACGGCACCCCGGTCTGCTGGGGCTGGGATCACTTCGGCCAGTCCTCGCCGCCCGCCGGGCTGACGCTGCGAGCGATCAGCACCGGCGGCGCGCACACCTGCGGGCTGCAGACCGACGGCACCCCGGTCTGCTGGGGCACCGACCAAGACGGGCAGATCTCACCACCGGCCGCAACGACGTTGACCGCAATCAGCGCCGGCGGCCTGCACAC
>SLLJ01000431.1 GCA_007134165.1 Nitriliruptoraceae bacterium
GTCGGGGACGTCACCCCCGTCGCCGCAGGCGTCAGGCACCACGGCCGGTCCGCAGTCGCCGAACGCTACCGCCGCGGGGGCGTCGTGCCCGCTGGCGTGCCATCATGAGCGCGCGGCGCTCGACGGCCGCCACCTGCGCGAGTTGTTCGCCGCCGACCCCGACCGGGGCGAGCGGATGGTCGCCGAGGCGTGCGGGCTGTACCTCGACTGCTCGAAGAACCTCGCCACCGACGACACCATGGCGTTGCTCACCGAACTGGCGGAGCAGCGCGGCCTGCGCGAACGCATCGATGCGATGTTCGCCGGCGACCGCATCCCCGTCACCGAGGACCGCTCCGTGCTCCACGTCGCGCTACGCATGCCCCGCGACGCGTCGCTGGTCGTCGACGGCGTCGACGTGGCCGCCGAGGTGCATGCGGTGCTCGACCGCATGACGGACTTCGCCGACGCGATTCGTTCGGGCGCGTGGACCGGGCACACCGGCCGGCGGATCCGCAACGTCGTCAACATCGGCATCGGCAGCTCCGACCTCGGGCCGGTCATGGCCTTCGAGGCGCTGCGCCACCGAAGCGACCGCGGGTTGACGATGCGGTTCGTGTCCAACAACGACGGCACCGACCTCGCCGAGGCGACCCGCGACCTCGACCCGCACGAGACGCTGTTCATCATCGCGTCCAAGACGTTCACGACGCTGGAGACGGTGACCAACGCAGCTTCCGCGCGGTCATGGCTCATCGACGCGCTGGGTGACCAAGCGGCGGTCGCCCGGCACTTCGTGGCGGTGTCCACCAACGCCGAAAGACTCGCAGCGTTCGGCATCGACACCGCCAACAGGTTCGGGTTCTGGGACGGGGTCGGCGGCCGGTACTCGATGATCTCCGCGGTCGGGCTGTCCACCATGATCGCCGTCGGACCCGACGACTTCCGCGAGATGCTGGCCGGCTTCCAAGCCATGGGCGAGCACTTCCGTACCGCACCGTTCGCCGCGAACCTGACGGTGCTGCTGGGCATGCTCGGCGTGTGATGCCGCGACCTGTTCGGGGTGCAGGCGATCGGCGTGCTGCCCTACGAGCAGTCGCTGGTGCGCTTCCCGGCCTACCTGCAGCAGCTCACGATGGAGTCCAACGGCAAGCGCGTCACCCGCGATGGCGACGAGGTGGCTCTCGACACCGGCGCGGTGTACTTCGGCGAGCCGGGCACCAACGGGCAGCACAGCTTCTACCAACTGCTGCGCCAGGGCACGACGATGGTCCCGGTGGACCTGATCGGCTTCGCACGCACGCCCACCCCGATCGGTGAGCATCACGACCTGCGCAACGCCAACGTGTTCGCCCAGGCCCAGGCGCTGGCCTTCGGCCGCACCGCCGACGAGGTCCGCGCCCAGGGCACGCCGCAACCCATCGTGGCGCACCGCGTGCTGCCGGGCAACCGGCCGACCAACGTGATCCTCAGCGACCAGATCGGCCCCTACCGGTTGGGCACCCTGGTCGCCCTGCACGAGCACGCGGTGTTCACCCAGGGCGTGGTGTGGGACATCAACTGTTTCGACCGGTGGGGGGTGGAGCTCGGCAAGGAGCTCGCCAACCGGATCGCACCGCAGCTCACCACCGACGCCGAGCCGACGATGGATCACGACTCGTCCACCAACGCGCTGATCCGCCGCTCCCGCGCGCTGCGCTCGTCGCACTGAACCGGTCGCACTGACCGGCCTGGCGGCCGGGACGTCTCCGATCAGGTCGACGCCGAGCGGGCCGTGCGGACCCTCGGGCCGTCGCCCGAGCAGCTGCGCAGCTACCCGGCAGCCAAGGCCAAGGCACTCATCGCCCGCAAGATGGCATCCTGGGACGAAGACGTGAGCTGGCGGGTCAGCGGCGCAGCAACATCGGCACCCGCAGCGGCCTGCCGTTGCCCTGGGCATCGCGCCCGTCCGGGCCGTACCGATCACGGGTGTCGCGGTGCCGATCAGCACGGTCGAACCCGTACCGGTCGAACCCGTCGGGCCCGAAACGGCGGACCGTCTCGCGGGGTTGGAACAGCGGGAAGAGCGCTCGCATGGCGACCTCACTGGTCCGGCTGCGCGGAAGCACCCTCGATGACATCGGCGCCGTCAAGGACCACATCGAGGGCGGACGGTGGGGCTCTGAGCCACCGACGGCGCGGTGGGCATCCTCGGGCTAGCGCGGCACCTGCGCAGGCTCGCGGTCGAACCGGTCGGGGTCATCTCGCCGGTCGCGGTGTCGTTCGGGCTGAGCTTCCTCGTGTTCGACACCAAGCCGGCGGTACTCAGGCCGCGAGCTGAGCAATTGTTCCTATGGTGCCCAAGCGGGTGGCCTTCGTAGTCTCGCTCCCGTGCGTCCGCTGCCGCTCACTTCCGCCCTCCCTGCTGTCGCGCTCACGGGGTGCGGTACGGCCGCCCTGCCGATCCTGGGTGACGACTGACGCGATGACCCCGACCCACCCACCGACCCGACCCGGCCCCGACGACAACGAGACGACGATGACCACTCGACGGACCCGACTGCTCCTCGTTGGCCTGCTGCTGGTCGCGCTCGCGGGCTGCGGCACCGACGCCGAGCCCGCTGCGCAACCCGCCGTTGCCGCCGCCGAGAACGACGTTGCCACCGGCGAGAACGACGTTGCCGCCGCCGAGAACGACGTTGCCACCGGCGAGGACGACGTTGCCACCGGTGTGCTCGTCAACGGTGAGGGCTGGAGCGCGGTCTTCCCCGGCGAACCCGAACAGTTCGTCGAGGAGGTTCCCCTGCCCGAACTCGACATCACGGTGAGCACCGACGTCACCGTGTGGGATGCCGGCGAGGAGGCGCTGGCGGTCATGGTCGCGCAGATCCCGGTCGATGAGACCTCGCCGGCTCTGGTGGACGAGATGCGCGCACAGCTCTTCTCGACCGCCGCCGGGATGGGGACGATCATCGAGGACTCCCCGGTGTTGGACGGTGACGGCAGGTTCCGCGGCCGTGACGCGGTCGTCGTCACCGACCGGGGATTCGGCGACGACGCGGGCGACCTCGGCGAACTCAACGCCCTGATGTTCGTCGAGGGGGCGACGCTCTTCCAGGTGATTCACGTGTCGAGCGCGAACGACGGCGGCGCGGCACTGCGATCGTTCGTCGAGGGGCTGGAACTCTCCGCGACCGCACCTGCCGCGGCGGCAGCCGAAACCGACCCTGCCGCCTGCACCACCTCGATCGCGGTGACCATCCCGAGCGGCGCGACCGCGACGCTGACCTCCGCGAACGTCCAGACCATCTACGGCGGAGAGGTCATCACGGTGTTCGTCGCCGACTTCCCGATCGAGGACTACGACGTCCCGGGCCGACCGCCGACGTTCCCCAGCGATGAGGGACTGCTGGCGTGGATCGACCTCGGAGACCCCAACAGCGAGAGCGACGCCCCCCTGCTCGGCAGCGGCGACACGGTGACGCTGCCCGGCACGGACCGGACCGCCTTCGCAGCCAGCCTCATCACCAGCGAGCGCATCACCCCGCTCTTCGGGGACCTGGCCGGCTCGATCGACCTGCAGCAGTTGTCCGACGACGGCGCCTGCATCGCCATCGACGTGACGATCGACGGCACGCAGATCCAAGGGAGCGTCGCCACCAACTCGGTCGTGCGCGGCGAGTGACCCAACAGCCTCAGGTCCCCGCCCCGAGCCGAACCGACCCCCCCGACGCGGCCACCGAGCACGACGTTGACGACGCCGAGCCCGCGTCCGAACCCCTTGAGGCGGCCGCCGACAACGGAATTCCCGCCGGCATGCCCAGCAGCGGCGAGGGCTGGAGCGCGGTCTTCCCCGGCAGACTCGAACCGTTCGTCGATGAGGTGCCGCTGCCCGAACTCGACATCACGTTGAGCAACGGCAGCACCCGGTGGGAGGCCGGCGAGGAGACGCTCGCGGTCATGGTCGCGCAGATGCCGGTCGACGAAACCTCGCCGGCGCTCATCGATGAGAGCCGTGCTCAGTTCTTCTCCACCGCCGCCGGGACGGGAACGATCATCGAGGACTCCCCGCTGCTGGACGGCGAGGGCAGGTTCCGCGGCCGCGACGCGGTCGTGTTCACCGAGGCAACGACGCTGTACCAGGTGCTTCACCTCTCGAGCGCGAACGACGGCGGCGCCGCCCTGCGAGCGTTCGTCGAGGGACTCACGATCGGTGGGTGAGCAACGGCGGCGAGGGCTCGGCCTGCTCGCCAGCGGCGACACGGTGACGCTGCCCAACACGGAACGGACCGCCTGCGCCGCGAGTGGCCCAACGGCCTCCGGCCCACCGGACCGACCCAGCACGATCCCGCCTCCGACTTCGCTCTGGACGCCACCGACGGCGCCGCGACGATCACGCCCCACACGCTTCGGCAACGGTGGGGCGGACCGTTCGCCGAGCCAGCCCCCACCGATGGTGAGCTCGCCGCCCCGCTGGTCCACATCGCGGGTGGCACCGCCACCAGCGAGCCCGCCCGCACAGCTGCTGGCGACCTGGGACCTGTCCGACGGGGACGTGCCGGGCACGCCGGTGATCCGCTCCGCGGGCACCGATTACCTCATGTCCCCGCTTGACGACACCGACCGGTGGAGCGCGTCGGTCTCTGCACCGACATCCGGCCAGCAGCGGTGGGACCATGACCCTGGTGGTCGCCTGCGGTCAGCAGGAGCCCGAGGAGTCGGTGGGGACCATCACGCTGCTCGACCCGTTCCGGGTTCGTCACCGACGCCGAGGACGGCTCCCCGGTCGTCGGTGATGAGGTCGCCCTGTGGGAGGTGCCCGACTGGACTCCCCAACAAGGACCTGAGGACGTCGAGGTGGCGGACAGCGGCCCGTGCAACCTGACCGAGCCCGATCGGGCCGGCCGGAACCTGCCAGCACCCGACGACCTCGACCCGGCGCGCGTCGCCCCCAGGTGCGGCCCGCGTTCCGCCACGGCGCGGCGCGCAGGGCGTGCAGCTACCCGGCCGGCGAGGTCGTCGTCGCCGGATCCGGGCCGGGTGTGCCGGCACCGACGCGCGCTGCTGCCGCCGTCCAGGGCTCGAGTCCCTCGGGCACCAGGTAGGTACCGGCGTCCAGGGCCGCATCGATCGCCACGACCTCCGCCAGCGACGTCGCCGCCAGGGTCTCGAGCATCGCCTGTTGGGCGCGCATCCACGGGACGTGCACGGCGCAGACCTCGTCCCACCGGCACGGACCTCCACGGAGCACGCAGACGGTCGAACCCAGCTCACCATCGACCGACTGCACCACCGCGAGCAGGTCGATGTCGGACGGATCACGTGCCAGGAAGTAGCCCCCGTCCCGTCCCGACACTGAACTCACCAGGCCCGCCCGCACCAGTTCGGCGAGGATCTGTGGCAGGTAGCCGACGGGGACGTCCATGGCATCGGCGATCGTGCGGGCGGTCCGACGCCTGGTCGCAGACGCGTGACGGGCGAGGTCCACCACCGCGCGGATGGCGTAGTCGGCGCGCCGTCCGAGCTCGAGTCGCATGCTGCTCTCCCTCTACATCGAGGCCCGCGGGTCGCTTGGCGACCAGGAGCGGTGGCCATGATGGCATGGTGCCGCACGAGCGGGCAGCGTCGCACCCGAGGTGCGCTGACTCGTGGCGGGCATCCGGCTGCTGATCGGTCAGTGCGCCGCGGCGTCTGGCACGACGTCACCGACGACGAAGGCACCGACCGCCCCGCGTGGGACGTTCGCGAACTTGTGCGTCACGAACGGGTAGACGCCATCCTCGTCGAAGGTGAACTCGACGAAGCCACCCTGGGACGGCTGCAGATCCAGCGCCTGGGCACCGCCACGGGTCTCGTCGGGCTGGAGCCGGTAGGCACCTTCCTTGTACACCGTGTCGAAGATCGTGCCGATCACGTGCCAGGAGCTGTTCTCGCTCGGTCCGGCATCCAGGACCCAGGCACGGACCCGCTCACCCACCGCCACGTCGGTGATGGGATCGTTCAGGTACTGGTTCGCGTAGCCGTTGAAGGCGACGATGTCCGGTGCCTCGGCGAGCATCTTGGCGTAGCTGCCGGGCTCACCCTCCGCGCCGAGGTAGAACTCGGACTGCACGAAGACGTACTCGTGGTCGACCTCCGGCAGGTCCGGCGGGTCGACGATCACCGCACCGTACTGGCCGTTGCCGGTGTGGTGGAGCACCGGGGATGTCCCGCAGTGGTACATCCAGATCCCGGCGTGCAACGCCTCGAATTCGTAGATCAACTGCTCGCCGGGGTCGATCGTGCGCATCTCGTCGTTCGGAGCGACCTTGCTGGCATGGAAGTCGATGGAGTGCGGCATCGCGCCATCGTTGATGAAGGTGATCCGGAAGGTGTCACCGACGCTGCCGCGCAGGACCGGACCGGGCACCAGGTCGTTGAAGGTCCACA
>SLLJ01000376.1 GCA_007134165.1 Nitriliruptoraceae bacterium
CGGCGGCCATCTCGCGTCCGTCCGGCAGGAGCCGAGGTGGCCGTCACCCCGGTCACGACCCTGGCCGGACGACCGGTGCCCCACCCGGGGGTGACCGTCACCGTCGACGCCCCCGAGCTCGACGCTGCGGGCATTCGCCGGCGCGGGTTGGGTATCGTGCCTGGGCAGTAGGACGGCACAGGAGGCAGCAGAGCGTGAACGCCGCAGCACCGGTCGGCTCCTTCTGCCTGGACCGGGTCACCTGGGACCGTCTGGTGGAGCACGCCCGGTCCGATCACCCTTACGAGGTCTGTGGGCTGCTCGGCTTGCGTCCCGACGGGGGGTTCGAGCACTACCTCGTACCCAACGCTGAACGGTCGATGACCTACTACGTCATGGAGCCACGGGCGCTGCTGCGGGCGATGCGCGAGATCGAGGACCACGGCTACGGGTTGGCGATCTACCATTCGCACACGCACACCGACGCGTACCCCTCGCAGACCGACATCCAGTTGGCGGCTTATCCCGACGCGACCTATCTGATCGTCACCCTCCAGGATTGGGACCGCCCCGATATCCGCGCCTTCACGATCGTCGATGGCGAGGTACGCGAGAAGCTGGTCGTGGTCCGCGACCGGCCGGTACACGCGCCCGATCCGGTGGCCTGAACCATGGTCGCCTTCGGTCCTGCGGTCCGGGTCGCGGTCAAGGTGGCGCCGGTGGTGATCGAGGTCACCCGCCAACTCGACCGTCAGTTGCGCCCGCACGTGCTCGCCTACCGGCGCGCCCGTGAGGTCGACGGGCTGGTGGGCAGTTGGACGGATCAGAAGGCCACCCACTGGCTGGTGTTCGTCGACCGCGGTGGCCCGCCGGTCGTCGCCTTCCCTCCGCTCACCGCCGCGGAGCTCGCGCTGGCCGACCGGGCGATCGACCGGTCGGGGCTGCGACACCACGACGAGCTACCCGAGGCCCGGCTGGTGCACGGCGCCCGGGCCCTGTCGGCGACCTCACGCCGGTTGACGACCCGACGCGACCGCGACTGAACCCGGCGGTGTCGTACCCGACGATCGGGCTGGCCCGTTGCCGGGCCGGTTCGCGGTCCTGCAAGTCGGCGGACCCACGCGGCACGCACGCGGTCGCGACCGGCTCGCAACCTTCGGCGTAGCGGCGATGCAGGACCATCCGGCACATCGCCCGGTTCGCACCGCCGTCTCGAAGGGGCTGGTGGCCGGGGGCGCTACGCTCTCGGAGCGCTCGTCGAGGCCGCCCGTCGAGGCCGCCGCCACCGTTCCCGACCCGAGGCCGTCCCCATGCCCGTGGTACGCATCCCCACCGTTCTGCGCAAGCACACCGACGGTGCCGCCAAGATCGAGGTGTCCGGCAGCGACGTCGGCGAGGTCCTCCGGGGTCTGGTCGCCGCGCACCCGGGCCTCTCCGAGCAGCTGTTCGACGGGGACAAGGTGCGCGGCTTCATCAACGTCTACGTCGAGGACGAGGACATCCGCTACCTCGACGGCCTGGCCTCACCGGTCGGCGACGACGCGGAGATCGCCCTGATGCCGGCAGTCGCCGGTGGTGCCGGCTGAGGCCTGCTACCACCTGCGCGCGAGCCGAGGGGGACTGAACGCCGATGCTGCTCGAGGACATCTCCCAGGCGGTCGGCAACACCCCCCTGGTCGGCCTGCCGCGACTCTCCCCGCCGGACTACCGCATCTACCTCAAGCTCGAAGGGCACAACCCGACCGGCTCGGTCAAGGACCGCGTCGCCAAGTACCTCATCGAGCAGGCCGAGGTGTACGGGCTGCTGCGCCCCGGCCAGCGCGTGCTCGAGCCCACCTCGGGCAACACCGGCATCGGGCTCGCGGCCATCTGCCGGGTCAAGGGCCATCCGCTGACCTGTGTGCTTCCCGAGAACACCTCCGAGGAGCGGCGCCAGCTGCTGGAGCTGTTCGGCGCTGACCTCGTGCTCTCCCCGGCCTCGGAAGGCTCCAACGGTTCGGTGCGGGTGGCCCGTGAACTCGCCGCCGCCGACCCCGAGCTGTACATGCCCTTCCAGTACGGCAACCCGGCCAACGCGCTCGCGCACTACGAGACCACCGCGCCCGAGATCATCGCCGACCTGCCCGACGTCGCAGCGTTCGTCGCCGGACTGGGCACCGGCGGGTCGGTCACCGGCGTGGGCAAACGGCTCAAGCGGTGGAACCCCGCGGTGAAGGTGTACGCCGCCGAGCCCGAGTACGGCGACCTCGTCTACGGGCTGCGCAACCTCGACGAGGGCTACGTGCCCGAGGTGCTCGACCTGTCGGTGCTCGACTCGCGGATCAAGGTCAACTCGCTCCGGGCGCTCGAGTGGACCCGCCGGCTTGCGGAGGAAGAAGGCATCTTCGCCGGCGTGTCGACCGGCGCCTCCCTCGCGGTCGCCGTGCGGGTCTGCGACCGGCTGCCGGCGGGGTCGAAGATCGTGGCGATGTCCCCTGATGGCGGCTGGAAGTACCTGTCGACCGGCGCCTACGAACCCGGCGACGTGTCGCAGATCGCCGAACGGATCTCCGGGATCCTGTGGGCCTGAGCCCGGCCGTTCGACGCCGCGCTCATCCGGTGGGCAACCAGCCCGACGGGGCCGGACGCAGCGTGTGGTGCACGTGTTTGAGTTCGGTGTATTCGTCGTATCCGGCGATCCCGAGCTCGCGCCCGATGCCCGAGCGTTTGAACCCGCCCCACTCGGCCTGCGGGAAGTAGGGGTGGAAGTCGTTGATCCACACCGTGCCGCAGCGAAGGGCGCCGGCGACCCGCTCGGCCCGGCCGGCGTCGTTGGTCCACACCGCGCCGGCCAGGCCGTAGACGGTGTCGTTGGCCAGGTCCACCGCCTCAGCCTCGTCGGCAAAGGACTCGACGGTGAGCACGGGCCCGAAGACCTCCTCGCGCACGATGGTCATGGACGCATCGACGTGGGTGAACAGGGTGGGTTCGAGGTAGCAGCCGGCCGCCAGCGCCGGATCGTCGGGCCGCCGACCGCCGGCGACGAGTCGGGCTCCCTGGTCGATGGCCCGGGCGATGTGGCGTTCGACCTTGGCGCGGTGCTCGGGGCTGATCAGCGGGCCGGAGCGCACCCCGTCGACGAATCCGTCGCCGAGGGTGATCTCGGGCAGGCGGTCCACGATGCGCTCGACGAGTGTGTCGTGCACCGAGGCTTCGACCAGCAACCGGGACCCGGCGGAGCACACCTGCCCGGCGTGCAGGAAGGCGGCGGTGAGCGCGTGATCGGCGGCGAGATCGAGATCGACATCGGCGAACACCAGGTTGGGGTTCTTGCCACCGAGTTCGAGGGCCACCCGCTTCACCGTTGCGGCCGCCTTGGCCATGATGGCGCTGCCGGTCGCGATCCCGCCGGTGAACGAGACGAGGTCTACGTCCGAGTGGGTGGTGAGCGGCTCGCCGACGACCGGACCGGCGCCCAGCACGAGGTTGAGGACCCCGCCGGGCAGGTCGAGGTGAGCGTCGATCAACTCCACCAGGCGGTGGGTGGTCAGCGGCGTGAGCTCCGAGGGCTTGAGCACCACCGCGTTGCCGGCTGCCAGCGCCGGTGCGAGCTTCCACGCGGCCTGCAGCAGGGGGTAGTTCCACGGCGTGATCAGCGTGCACACGCCCACCGGCTCGCGCTGCACCCGACTGGCCACCTCGGCACGTGGCGCGGCGATGACCCGACCGGCCTCGCTCCCTGCGAGCCCGGCGAAGTACGCGAAGACCGCGGCGATGTCGTCCATGTCGACCCGGCTCTCGGCGACCGGCTTGCCGGTGTCGAGCGTCTCGAGGTGCGCGAGTTCCTCGCGGTGGTCGGCGACGAGCCGGCCAATGGCGGCGATGGTGTGGGCGCGCTCAGGTGCGGTGGTGCGGCACCATGCTCCGGTGTCGAACGCCCGCCGCGCGGCGGTGATCGCGGCGACGGCGTCCTCGGCGGTGGCCTCCGCGACCTCGGCCACGACCCGGCCGTCGTGAGGGCTGAGGATCTCCCGGGTCGCGGCGTCGCTGGCGGGCTGCCAGCGGCCGTCGAGGAACAGTAGGTTCATGGTGGCTCCCGTCGAGTCGCTCGGCGCCGTGGACGACGCCCTGCCACGCTAGAGGTCCCGATCCGGCGCTGCCCACTGCCCTACGCTGACGGATGGTCCACGACACGGAGGCACCCGCTCGTGCTCGAGCTCACGATTCTGGGATCCGCCGGCTCGCACCCCGGGGTCGGCCGGGCGTGCTCCGGGTACCTGGTGCGCAGCGGTGGCACCGCCGTGCTGCTCGACGCCGGCAACGGCTCCACCGCCAACCTCCAGCGCAGCGTCGCCTACCGCGACCTCGATGCGGTGGTGATCAGCCACCGGCACGTCGACCACTGCATCGACCTGATCGGGGCGTACTACGCGCTGCGCTTCGATCCGTCCCTCGCCCGGCGCATCCCGCTGTACGCCGCCGCCGAGGTGCACGAACTGCTCACTGGCCTGCTGTCGAGGGACACGGCCTTGGCTTTCGACGAGGTCTTCGAACACCTCGAGGTCAGCGCGGGCGACCACCTCGAGATCGATGCGCTGACGCTGCGCTTCGCAGCCAGCGTGCACACCGCCCCGACCGTGTCGACCCGGATCGAGATCGGCGGGCGGAGCCTGGTGTACTCCGGCGACTCGGCCGGGGGCCCGGAGCTGGTCGAGCTGGCCCGCGGCACCGACCTGCTGCTGTGCGAAGCCACCTGGGCCGGCGATCCCGCGGACTATCCGCCCGGGATGCACCTGACCGGGACCGGGGCGGGCGAGATCGCTCGTGAGGCGGGCGTGGGCCGGTTGGTGCTGACCCACGTCGCCGGTGGGACCGACCGGGCACAGGTGCTGGCTGAGGCCCGCGCAGCGTTCACCGGCCCGACCGAGCTCGCCGAGGACCTGCACACCTACCTGTTGGTCTGACGCGGTCCACCGGGCATCACGGTGGGGACAAGGGATGCGGCATGGACGTGGCGCACACCGGGCCGGTCGAGCGCGCATCCGCAGCGGATCTCGGACAGCTCGCTTCGGACGCGGGATCGGTGCCCAACCAGGTCGGTGCGGTGCTCGTGATCGACACCCGGGACCTCGCCGCTGCCGAGATCGCCGAGCGGCTCGCGGCGGTGCCACGGCTGCGGCAGCGGCTGATGCCCGTCCCGCTGGGAGGCGGGCCCCCGGTCTGGGTCGACGATCCGCACGTCGATCTCGCGCAGCACGTTGTGGTCGTTGACTGCCCCGAGCCCCGGGACGAGACCGCGCTGCTCGCGCTGGCTGCCGATCGCCTGACGACACCACTGCCGCGGGACCGACCGTTGTGGGCCGTCACCATCGTCCACGGGTTGGATGGTGGGCGTACGGCGCTGATCGTGGTGTTCCACCACGTGATCGCGGATGGCATCGGTGGACTCGCGGTGCTGGCGCGGCTGCTCGACGGTGTCCCCGTCCCGCCAGGTCGGCCGGTGCCCGTCGCCGCGCCCTCGTGGCGCGCCCTGCGTAAGGACGCCGCGGATCGGCGCCGTGCGGCGGTGCGCGGACTGCCGGCGGCGATCAGCCGTGGCCGCGACGGCATCCGCGAGCTCGCGCGCCGACCGACCGTGGCTGAACCCTGTTCGCTGAACCGGCCCACCGGCCCACACCGCCGGATCGTCACCGTGCGTGCGGACCTGGCGACGCTCAAGCGACGCGGGGCAGCCTACGGCGCGAGCGTCAACGACGTGCTGCTCGCAGCCACAACCGCAGCACTCGCCCGGCTGCTCGACCACCGCGGTGAGCACGTCGATCGGCTCGTGGTGTCGATGCTCGTCGCCCCACAGGCGCACACCGCGATCGGCAACCAGGCCGGGGTCGCGCCGGTCGACCTGCCGGCACACGGACCTGCGCGCGACCGGTTGCCGGCGATTGCTGCGATCACCCGCGAGGTGAAGCGCCACGCGCGAGGGACGTCGGCACCGTTGCTCGGCATCGGCCTTCGGGTGCTGGCACGGCTGCGGTTGCTGCGCTGGTTCATGGACCGGCAGCGGATGGTCCACACCTTCCTGACCAACCTGCGCGGTCCCGACCGTCAGGTGGCCGTCTGCGGAGCTCCGGCCACCGGGTTGATCCCGCTGTCGCTGGCGACCGGCAACGTCACCGTCGCCTTCGCCGCGCTTTCCTACGCCGGGACGATGACCGTGAGCGTCGTCGCCGACCCGTTGCATCACCCAGACCTCGACGTTCTCGTGACGGCCCTGCACGAGGAGTTGGCCGCCTCGCCGGACGGGAGGGTGCCCGACGCTGCCGCGACCCCATCCTCCTGAGCGTCGGTTGCCGGCTGCCGGCCGTGCGATGCGCTACGTCTGAGCTACGTTGTCGCCCC
>SLLJ01000377.1 GCA_007134165.1 Nitriliruptoraceae bacterium
GAGCGGCTCGAGACGGTGCTGGATGGTGCCGCGGTCCTCGGACTCGAGCTCGACATCCGCTACCGGGTGCTAGCCGCCACCCTCGAGCCCGATGCGATGCGCGACCCGTGGCCGCACCGGGACGACCGTCGGGTGCAGCTGCTGGCCTTCCCGGTCTCCACGATCCTGGCGTCCCTTCGCCGTCGGCAGCCCGACGGGCTGGTCGCGCTGCTGACCTTCACCGAAGCACAGCTGGTCGAGGTGGTCGCCGCCATCGACGAGCCACGGTGGCGCTCGCCGGTATTCGGCCGGCCCGAGCCACGGCCGGGGGAGTGGGGGCCGCGCTTCAGCCTCGAGGGCCGCTCGTCCGCGCCCGACGGCACCCGCAGCAGCCTGCGGCTCGAGCTCGGCGACGACGAGGTCGACCTCGAGGTGTTCGCCCGCTTCGACGAGGTCGCGCTCAAGGACCCGGACGGTGCCGACCTGGCGCTGCCCCCGGGGTGACCTCGCGGTGCGGTGACCCGGCAGCCTCGAGGTCGAGCGACGCAGGCACGACCGGCAGCACCAGCTCAGCCACCGCTCCGACGGCGTCGCCGTCGCGCAGCACCAGCTCACCCCCGAGCCGCCGGGCCAGCCGCCTGGCGGTGTACAGCCCCATCCCGATGCCGGCGTGCGGTCGGGCGGTCGAGGAGTCGGCCTGCGTGAACGCGGCGAACGCCCGCTCCCCGAACCCGCGGGGCAGACCGGGTCCGCGGTCGGTGATCCGGACCACGACCACGTGCTCGTCCTGACGTGCGCTGACCCCGACTGGCGCGTCGGTCGGGCCGAAGCGAGCGGCGTTGTCCAGCAGGCAGCGCAGCACCAGCCACAGGTCGGGCTCGACGGTGACCAGGCTCAGGTCGTCGTCGAGGTCGAGCTCGAGCCGGTCGGGCAGCGTGCGGTGCACGGTCGAAGCCGCGTGCCGCACGATCTCACCGAGGTCGACCGCGACCGGCTGCGAGGAGCCCGGGCCGAGCTCGTCGGCGCCGGCGAGCAGCACCTCCATCATCTGCTCGAGTCGGACGGCCGCGCGATCGGTGGCCTCCAGCAGGGACGCGGCGGAGGGGCTGACCGTCCCGGGTCGGCGAAGCAGCGTGTCGACGCTGCCACGGATCACCGTCAGCGGGGTGCGGATCTCGTGCGACACCAGTTGCAGCAGCGCCTCGCGCTGGGCATCGAGCTCGAACTCGCGGGCCTGGAGCGCCAGGCTGCGGTCGCGGTGCCGCCACCCGAGGGCTACCAGGGGTAGGGCGAGCAGTCCGGTCACCCCGAGACCGAGTCCGATCCACCACCCGGTCGCGCTCGGGGCCGAGCCGGCCAGGAGAACTCCGGCGGCGGCCAGGAGCGCCAGGACTGCGATGAACAGCCCGAGCGGGTGGGCGATGAGGCGCCCGGCCCGCCTCATCCCATGTTCAGCGTGCCGGCGAGTGCCGGAGCGGCCGGGACCAGCAGCAGGGTGGTGGCGGCGACGGTCAGGTACAGGCGGCGCAGCATGGTCATCTCCGAGGCTGGTGTCGAGGGGTGGCTGGCTTCGGGGACAAGCATGGCCGCACCGTGTCTCGCTGCTGTCTCCACCGATCGGGACTGGCCGGCCGACCTTGCGCTCACCGCGTCCGACTCACCCTGCGCGGGTGCCTCGGGTCGTGACCGCCGCGCCGTCGCGTCGCAGCTCGCGCAGATCGCGGCGCACGGTCGCCTCGCTCACCGACAGCAGCTCGGCGAGGTCCGCGACGGTCGCGGCGCCTCCACCTTCGATGATCTGGGTGCTGACGCGTCGCAGCAGCGTGCGGCGTGCCAGCACGGGGTCGTCGGGGTCCTCGGGGTGCCGTGCAAGGCTGACCGCGACCGTCACCCGCTCCTCGGCGGTGAGCGGCCGGCCGGTGGGGGCGTAGCGGGCGGCCACCTCGACCAGCGCGAGCCCCGGCAGCCGGCCGTGCAGGATCGCGGTGTGGGCGGGGACCTGCTCGGCGGTGGCCCGCAGGTCGTCGGGGAGCCCCGCGAGCGCGACGCGCAGCTCCTCGCGCGCGTGGCGCAGTTCACGGTCGGCCGCTCGGGCGTCGCCGCTCGCGGCGGCGGCCTGGGCGATCGCGTGGCGGGCCAGGAAGCCGGCGGTGCGCCGCTGCTCGAGCAGGTCAGCGAGTTGCTCGGCGGCGCGTGCGGCCCCGGGCGGGTCGCCAGCGGCCAGCCTCACGCGGACCAGGGTCGTGAGCGTTCCGACCTCGAGGTCGCGCAGGTGGTGCTCGACGGCGGTGTCGTGGGCCCGCTCGGCATCCGCCAGGGCGGCGTCGAGGTGGCGTGCCGGGACGGCGGATGCCGACGAGGAGGACGGCTGCGCCAGCGCCGCCTCGCAGCGTGCCTGCAGCAGGTGGACGCGGGCCAGCGCCGACCGGGCCTCCTCGGCGGCCACCAGGCCGCGCTCGAGATCGTCGTGTGCCCGCACCCGGCGGCCGCGGCGCAGATGCAGGCGCGCTCGCAGGTCGTAGGCCATCGCGCGCAGCAGGGCCGCGTCGACCTCGTCGGCGAACGCCAGCACGACGCCGAGGTCCTGCTCGGCTTCGGTGTCCCGGCCGAGCACCTGATGGCGCAGGTTGGCCAGGTTCAGGTGCGCGATCGCGCGACCGCGCCGGTCCGCGACCAGCTCGAAGCCGCGGCGGGCGGCCTCGTAGCCTTCCAATGCATCCGCGTACCGCCCCTGGGCGTGGCGCACGTTGGCCAGGTTCATCCGGTGGCGGGCCTCGGCCCCGCGCTCCCCGGTGCGCCCGGCGTAGGCGATGGCCTGCTCATAGCGTTCCGCGGCGCGCTCGGGCGCGCCGGTCTCCATCTCCACCGAGCCGAGCACGCCGAGCACCTGCGCCTGCGCGCGGGGATCGTCCATCCGGTCCGCCAGCGCCAGGGACGCCTCGAGGTGGCTGGAGGCCTGCCCATAGCGCTGGAGCTCTCGCAGCAGCGTGCCGAGGTGGCAGCCGGCCTCGACCCGGATGCGGTCGCTGGCGGTGGAGGCGGCAGCCTCCCGCAGCACCCTGGTGGCCCGGTCGGTCTCGCCGGCCCACACCAGTGCGGTTCCCAGTACCACCAGCACGGCCGCGAGCAGTTCGACATCATCGTGGTCGCGGGCGGCATCCGCCGTGTCCTGGGCGAGTGCGATCGCTTCGGGCAGCTCGCCGCGTCGTGCCAGCAACTGAGCCCGGCGGCGGCGCAGGTCGATGGCTGCGCCGGGATCGTCGGCGACGAGCGGAGCGAGCTCGTGGAGGGTGGTACTGAGCCGCTGCGGTTCGCCCAGGACGTCGAGGACCTCGGCGTGGGCGGTCAGCACCGCGCTTCGCAACCCCGCGGAGGCCGGAGCCCGCGACAGGCCATCACGCGCGCGCAGCAGGTGGCGGTCGGCCAGCTCGTAGGCATGGACCTCGACGGCCTGCTCGGCGGCTGCCCGCAGCCACGGAACCGCCCGCGCATGGTCGCCGGCCGTGCTCAGGTGGTGGGCGATCCGCTCCACCGGGGGTGGATCCTGCGTCATCAGGGCATCGCCGAGGTGTCGGTGCCAGGCCTGCTGCGCCCTCGGGTCGATGGTGCTGATCGTCACCCGGCGCAACTGATCGTGATGCAGCGCATACCCCTCGCCGGCGCTGCGCAGCAGCGAGGCTCGCAGCAGCTGGTCCACGGCGTCGACCACCACCAGCCGTGGCAGCTGGGTCGTCGCCGTCAGCAGCTGGAGACCGGCGCCCTCACCGGCCAGCGCTGCCACCTCTGCCACCTGTCGGGCCTCCGGGGGGAGCCGGCTCAGACGGGCGAGCAGCAGCTGCCGGATGCGCTCGGAGATCGGCAGCTGCCGGGAATCCAGGCCCGGGACCTCGGCGTGCTCGACCAGCTCCCGCAGGGTCTCGATCACCAGCAGCGGGTTGCCGCCGGTGTCCTCGTGCAGCCGGCTCGCGTCCAGGGTCACGTCCCGGCGACCGGCCAGCGTGAGCCGCAGCAGCTCGGCGGTGGAGAAGGCGTCGAGCGCTCCCAGCGTCACCCGCGTGGGCTGGGCCACGCGATCGAGCTCGCGCAGCTCGCGCCAGCCGTCGCTGCGGGCCCGAGCATCCTCGCCCCGGAACGCGGCCACGATGACCACGCGGGCGTCCCGGGATCTCGCCGCGAGCCGGGTGAGCACCCGCAGGGTCTGCTCGTCGGCCCAGTGCACGTCGTCGACGACCACCAGCAGGGGATCGGTGGCCGCCAGCGCCAGCAGCACCTCCACGACCGCGTCCTGCAGCCGCTGCTGGGCGTCGGCGTGCTCGCGCGTCCCGGCCGGCGCAGCCGGCAGTGGAGCGGCATGGGGAGCGATCGCGGGAGCCAGGCGGGCGGCCTCGTCGCGCCACACCGGGGCGAGACGGTGGCGTAGCTGCTCGATGCGCACCGGGGTCAGTCCGGCGTCGAGCAGGTCGGTGATCGCGTCGTAGGCCCGGCCCGGCTCCGGACCCAGGCAGCTGGTGCCAAGCACCTCGAAGCCGCGCCACCGGGCGTCATCGGCGACCTCGGTCAGCAGCCGCGACTTGCCGAGCCCCGGGTCGGCCTCGATGAAGGCGACGCCGCCCCGACCCGCCAGCGCGCGCTCGAGCACGTGCAGCACCGTCCCGCGTTCGCGTTCCCGACCGAGCAGGGGAAGCTGCTCGGGAAACGCCGGCCCGACCCCGGGAACGGCGGGCTCGGACGCCGCGTGGCGACGCTGGCGCACGATGCGCGCGTGCAGTTGCACGGTTGCGGCGGCAGGCTCGGTGCCCAGCTCCTCGGCCAGCACCTCCCGGCAGCGTTCGAACTGACGGATCGCCTCCTCGGAGCGGCCCTGCAGCATGTACAGGCGCATGACCTCCCGGTGGGCGTCCTCCCGCAGGGGGTCGAGGTTGGCCAGGCGACGGGCGTAGAGCAGCGCGTCGGGGTACAGGCCCTGCGCGGTCGCGAGGCGGACCAGCCAGGTCAGCGCTTCGAGGTAGCGCTGCTCGTAGCGCTCCTGCGCGGCCTGTGCCCAGGACTCAGTGTGGCCGGGCAGCACCTCGCCGCGGTACAGGGCGACCACCGCCTCGAGCTCGACGAGGTCGCGGGGATCGGCGCGCCCCTCATGGCGCCGGGAACGCAGCGCCTCCAGGCGGCGGTCGAACTCCTCGACATCGATCCGCGCCTCGGCGTCGGGATCGATCCCGATGGTGTCCGACGTGGCGACCAGCACCCCGGCGGTGGCCGGAAGCTCGCCGAGGACGTCCTGCAGCTGCCACAGGGTGTGGCTCAGCCGGCGACGGGCGCGGCCGGGGGGCAGGTCGGGCCAGAAACGGTCCGCGAGCTGCTCACGGAGGTGGGGGCCGTGGCGGTGCAGCACGAGGTAGGCCAGCAGTGAGCGGGCCGCGCGGGAGGGCAGTGGGGGCAGGCGCTCGCCGGCGTGGCGCAACTCGAGGCCTCCGAACAGCCGGACCTCCAGCGACGGCACGGTCGCCACCCCCCGCGTACGCGGTGCGTACCCCGTGCGTACGCAGCCATGCGTTGCCGACAACCCTAGCGGTCGATGGTTCAGGTGGCTACCACCCGGAGCTCGTTATATGATGTGGTTCCCGCAGCGGCGGGCGAGGGGAGTGCCGGTGGCTACGAGCAGGTCCCGGCGCGGGGAGCGCCGCGCCTCCGAGCGGCGGCACGTCGGGCTGACCCTGCCGCGAAGGGTCAAGCAGGAGTCCAGCGCGGCCGCCGGGGTGCTCGACTGGTCGGTGGGCGCCTGGGTGCTAGCCGCCGCTGCGGAGCATGGCCCGAAGCTACGTGCGGCACTCGGCGAGGCGTCGGTCGCCAAGCGCCACACGGTCGAGGACGCGGCCTTCACCGCGCTGTACCTCACGCCCGATGAGCGCGACGAACTCGACGATCAGGCCGTGGCCTGCGGACTGAACCGGTCGGCGTTCGTCACGGCCGTGGCCCGGCTCGGGCTCGGCCAGCCGATCGACGAGGTGCTCGACGAGCTACGCGCTGCGCCGGTCCGGCCGGCGTCAGGTGGCCCGGCGGTGCGCCCCTGACCTCCCGGCGTGCGGTGTCGGTGGCGGCATCGGTGGCGTCGCCGGTTCCGGGGCGGGGAGGGGCCGTTGATCGCTAGTTGACATAATGTTCATTATGGGGGAAGTGGAGGAGCGGGGGAGCGCGCACCGGAAGGGCCTCGCCGGCCCCATGCCTTCATAGCGACCGTGGTCGTGATCCAAGAGGCGAACGCCAACTGGTCAGGGGCCTCTGCCCGAAGAGCATCTCGTCCGGACAACGTGTTCGTGCTCCTGATCGCCGCGCGTGTCACACCGGCGTGCCAGACTGA
>SLLJ01000230.1 GCA_007134165.1 Nitriliruptoraceae bacterium
CCCGGCGGCCGCCGCCGGGCGCGACAAGCTGCGGGAGGGCGCGGCCCACCTCGGCGTCCTCGCCCGGCACCGGGTGCCGCTGCGTCGGCGCCGGGCGGTCGTGCGCGCCGAGGGCGACGACCGCGTCGAGCAGCTGGTCCTCGCCGACCTCGACGACGACTGGCGGGTGCGTCCAGGCACGGCCCGCCGCGTCGCCGTCGACGCGGTGTGCGTCTCCTTCGGGTTCGTGCCCCAGGTCGGGCTGCCAGCGCTGCTCGGCGGCCGGCTCGCACCCGACCCGGTGTGGGGCGAGCACGCCGTGGTGGTCGACGGCGACCAGCACACCAGCGTGCCGGGGCTGCTCGCCGCCGGAGAGAGCACGGGGGTGACCGGCGCGCAGGGCGCCACCGCCGAGGGCACCATCGCGGGACTGAGCGCGGCACTGCGCCACGGCCGGCTCAGCACCCGGGAGCACGCCGAGCTGTCTCGTACCGCCCGGACCCGGCGCGACCGCGAGCGACGACTGGCCGAGGCCCTGGCGGCTGCCTACCCCGCGCGGCGGGGCTGGATCGGCTGGCTGGAGGACGACACCGTCGTCTGCCGCTGCGAGGAGGTCGAGTTCACCACCGTGCGGAAGGCCGTCACCGAGCTCGCCGCCCGTGACCTGCGCTCGGTGAAGCTCACCACCCGGTGTGGGATGGGCCTCTGCCAGGGCCGGATGTGCGGGCCGGCGGTGAGCGACCTCGTCGCTGAGCTGACCGGACAGCCGGCCGCGGATGCCGGCTCGCTGTCGACCTCACCGATCCTCGAGCCCGTGACGTTGCAGCAGATCGCCGGGCTCGACCTCGCAGAGCGGGGAGCGGGCGGGCAGGTCCCGGACGCGAGCGAGCACCGCGATCAGGGGGCGTAACGACCGGTGAGCCGGGCGAGCTTGAGGCCCAGGTGCAGGGCCAGACGCTCGTTGCCGTCGGCGAGGTCCGCCTGCGCGACCTGCTCGATGCGCCGCAGTCGGTGGTACAGCGAGGTGCGGTGCAGCTGCAGGGCGGAGGCCGTGGCGCCGACGTTGCCGGCCAGGTCCAGGTAGGTCTCCAACGTGCGCGCCAAGAGCTGGTCCTCGCTCGCGGCCAGCAGCGCCTCCAACCCCGGATGCAGCAGTCCGGCGCCGAGCTGCTCGGCCGAGAGCTGGGCCAACGCCCGGTAGACACCCAGCTCCCGCCACTCGGCCAACGGGCCGACGCCGGGAAGGCTGACCGCGAGTCGGGCGGCCTGCCGCGCCTGCTCGTAGGACTCGAGGACCAACTCGAGGCTCGGCCGGGGCTCGCCCATGCCCACCACCACCCGCCCACGGCCGGGCAGGCCCGCAACCGCGCGTTGCAGCGCCCGGACCAGGGTCTGCCCGTGGGCGGCGACCGGGGGGCGCCCCACCCGGCCGGTGGCGGCGACAACCAGCAGGCCGTGGTCGTGGCGGACCAGGTGCAGCGCATCGCGCGAACCGGCCTCGCGCCGGGTGAGCACCAGGGCCTGCTCGATGGCCAGACGCAGCAGCTCGGGCTCGACGGGAGCTTCGACGTCGCGGACCGGCTGGGCGACCAGCGCTACGACCGGGCCATCGGGCGCGAACACGCCGAGCTCGACCAGCGTCGCCGCCGCCTCCCGTCGGGCGTCGGACTCCGCGAGCAGCAGGTTGCGCAGCGCCTCCTCCTCGCGGCGCCGGGAGAGCTCACCGACCAGGTTCTCGCGGTACAGTTCGAGCGCGAAGTCTCCACCCCGCTGCATCGCCCGGTCGAGGTCCTCCTCACGCATCGTCGCGTCCGCGTCCACGAACCACAGGTAGCCCAGCAGCACCTCGGCATGCCACAGAGGCACGCACACGCGCGGCAGCAGGTCGAGGTCTCGGTTACCGGGGATGCGCACCGGAACCTGCGAGGTGGCGATGCCGGAGCGGCGCAGCTCGGCGATCACCTCGGGGGTGGTGTGGCGCTGCAGGATGGTCTCGCGACGCACGCCATCGAGCGGCTCGTCGTGCTGGCTGTAGGCGATCAGCCGCTGCCGACGGTCTTCGAGCACCACCGGCCGTCCAAGCTCGGCGGCTAGCGCCTCCACCAGCCGCTGCAGCTCGCCGAGCATGGGATCCTCCGTCGCCGGGCACGGCCTGGATCCGACACCGGACGGGGCCGGCCGCTTGACGCCACAACCGATGATGCCAGACGCCCGGCCAGCGATCGGGCAGGATGCGCCCCCACCACCTCAGGAGGACCCATGAGCTCCCCGATCCACCGCATCACCGGCGCGCAGCTGATCGCCGGGGCGCCGCAGCCCGTGGGTGGCGGTGCCAGCTTCCGCGCGGTCGCCCCGGCCCGGGGCACGCCGATCGGTCCGGAGTTCCCGGAAGCCACCGACGAGCAGGTCATGGCGGCCGCCAGCGCCGCCGCCGAGGCCTTCGCCACCACCCAGGACCTGCCTCCCGCCACGATCGCCGCGCTGCTCGAAGCGGTCGCCGGCGGGCTGGAGGCCATCGGCGACGAGCTGGTCGAGCTCGCGGACCTCGAGACCGCGCTCGGCCCCACCCGCCTCACCGGTGAGCTCGCCCGCACCTGCGCGCAGCTGCGGCTGTTCGCGACCACGGTGCGCGAGGGCTCCCACCTCGACGTGCGCATCGACCCCGCGGATCCCGCGGCGACCCCGCCCCGTCCCGACCTGCGCCGACTGAAGGTGGCCCGCGGACCGGTGGCGGTGTTCGGCGCCAGCAACTTCCCACTGGCCTTCAGCGTGCCGGGTGGCGACACCGCCTCGGCGCTCGCGGCCGGCTGCCCGGTCGTGGTCAAGGCCCACCCCTCGCACCCCGCGACCTCCCAACGCTGCGGGGAGGCGATCGCGGCGGCCATCGCGGCCTGCGGGCTGCCGGCCGGCATGTTCTCTCTGCTGCACGGCCGCGGCACTGAGGTGGGGCGCGCGCTGGTGCTCGCCGCGCCGATCGCGGCGGTGGGCTTCACCGGCTCGCTGGCCGGCGGGCGGGCGCTGTTCGACCTCGGGGCGGCACGCCCCGAGCCGATCCCGGTGTACGCCGAGATGGGCAGCCTCAACCCGGTGTTCCTGACCGCCGCCGCGCTCTCCGCCCGCGGTGAGGAGCTGGCCCAGGGCTTCGTCGCGTCGATGACGCTGGGCACCGGGCAGTTCTGCACCAAGCCAGGCCTGGCGTTCGTCCCCGACGACGAGGCGGGCCACCGCTTCGAGCAGCAGGTCGCCGCCGCGATCGGCGAGCAGCCTGCCGGTGTCCTGCTCAACGCCGGGGTGCTCGGGGCGCTGGACGAGCGGCTCGGGGTGACCCGCGCGCTCGACGGCGTGACGGTGCTGGCAGAGGGCTACCCCCCCGCCGGTGCGGGCACCTGGTGCGCGGCCACGGTGCTGACCACCGACCTGGCGACCTACCGGGCCACCACCGAGCTGCGCGAGGAGCACTTCGGGCCGGTCTCGCTGATCGTGCGCTGCCCCACCCCCTCCTCGATGGTCGAGGTGGCCCGCGAGCTGCCCGGCTCGCTGACCATCAGCATCCACGCCGAGCCCGAGGAGGTCAGCGCCGACACGACCACCGGGACGACGGGGGTCGCCGCGCTGCAGGCGGCGGCCCGCGGGCGCTGCGGCCGACTCATCTTCGACCAGTTCCCCACCGGCGTGGCGGTCACCCCGGCGATGCACCACGGCGGCCCCTACCCGGCGACCACCGACACCGCTCACACCTCAGTGGGCACCGCCGCCATCGAACGCTTCCTGCGGCCGGTGTGCTACCAGAACGCGCCGGCGGCCGCCCTGCCCCCGGCCCTGCGTGACGACAACCCGCTCGGGCTTCCGCGCACGATCGACGGGCGGCGAATTCCCACCTGAACCCGCAGACGGCGTGCCGAATCGCCCTCACCAACCGTCCCTTCACGCGCGTTCACCGCGCGCAACCATGCGATCTCGAGGGCGGAAGATGTCACACACGTTGCGATTGGGGCCGAAGGGCCCGCCGATCCATGTCCCTACTACCCCCGTCGTGGGATCGACGCTATCTTCCGCCGGGTCGCGTGCACCGGAGCGCCGCGACACCTGGGTCTGCGCACCCGCACCCGAACCGACCGGGCCCGACCGTGCCCGGACCTGCTGGAACCAAGGAGCAACCTGATGAGGGTACGAGCCAGTAAGGCCGTCGCAGCACTTGCGGCCATGGCGCTGGTCCTCGCCGCCTGCGGCGACGACGAGCCCGAGGAGACCGAGGAGGTCACCGAGGAGCCGGCCGAGGAGGAAGAGGCGGAGCCCGAAGAGCCCGAGGAGGAGCCCGAGGAGCCCGCCGAGGAAGAAGAGCCCGAGGAGGAGGTCGAGGAGGCCACCGGTGACGGCCTCTCGCTGGCCTACATCCTGCCCGAGACCGGCCAGCTCGCCTTCCTGGGCCCCCCGATGATCTCCGGCGTGCAGCTCGCCGTCTCGGAGATCAATGAGGCCGGCGGGGTTCTCGGTGAGGAGGTCAGCCTGATCAGTGGCGATGAAGCCGGGGACACCGGGATCGCCGCCGAAGAGGCCAGCCGCATCCTCGCCGCCGGCGTGGACGCCATCATCGGCGCCGCTGCGACCGGCATGACCCTGGCCATCATCGACCAGATCACCGGCGCCGGCGTCGTGCAGTGCTCGCCGTCGAACACCGGCCCGGGTCTGACCACCTATCCCGACGGTGGCTACTACTTCCGCACCGCCCCGAGCGACGCGCTTCAGGGCCCGGTGCTCGCTGAGCAGATCATCGCCGACGGCTACGAGACCGTGGCGGTCGCCGCCCGCGCCGACGACTACGGCCAGGGCCTGCTCGACGAGACCGTCGCCGCCTTCGAAGGATTCGGTGGCACCGTCGCCTACGCCGAGACCTACGACCCCGAGGCCGGCACCTTCGACTCCGTGGTCGAAGACCTGACCAACGCCGGCGCCGACGCCATCGCACTGATCGCCTTCGCCGAGGGTGCGGCGATCGTGCAGGGTCTGCTGGCCGCCGGCACGCCGACCGAGACGATGTACGGCGCGGACGGCATCGCCGGCGCCGCCTTCGCCGAGGAGGTCGACCCGGGTGACCCCAACGTCCTCGACGGCATGACCTTCACCGCCCCCTCCAGCCAGTCGACGGCCGACTTCGACACCAAGCTCGCGGAGTTCGCGCCGGAGCTCGTTGACACGCTGTTCTCGCCCCAGTCCTACGACTGCACCAACATCATCGCGCTGGCAGCGGCTGCGGCCGGCTCTAGCGACTCCGCCGACATCCGCGACAACATGATCGCCGTGACCGTCGGTGACAACGCCTGCGGCACCTTCGAGGAGTGCGCCAGCCTCCTCGAGGCTGGCGAGAGCATCGCCTACCAGAGCGCCGCCGGTGACGAGCTGGCGTTCATGGAGGTCCGTGAGGGCTCCGGTGAGCCGTCGCGTGGCGCCTACGACGTCAGCCAGTGGATCGACGGCGAGTTCACCCTCGTCGAGGTGAAGATCGGCTCGGTCGGCTGACCGTTCGCACCTGCACCTGCAGTTGATTGATCTTCGATGGGCCCGGGCATCTGCCCGGGCCCATCGTCGTGCCGGCCGCCCGGGGTGGCTTTCGCCGGTGGCCTGGTGCTGCTTTGGCCGATGGGTGCGCGTGGTGGTGCGCTGCGCGGACGTGCCGGCAACCGTCGATGCTGGTGGGCGTTTTGGACGTCGACAGCTGCCACCTCGACAGCTGCCACCTCGACCAAGGAGAAGATGATGACCACCGAAGATGTCGGCGCGTCGTTGGGCGCCAAGCTCGACACCCTGGATCTGAGCGATGCGGAGCAGGCGCTGCTGCACGGACTGCTTGCGGATGCGGCCGACGTGGAGGACGCCGGGTTCTCCACCGGTTTCACCGGGATGCTCACCGGGATGAGCTTCGCCCGGCCCGGCGGCGCGCGGCCTCTCACCCGCCCGACCTCCACCAACCTGTCAGGGCAAGATCCCGGCAGACGTTGACGTGACCCGCCCCGGGGCAACCCTCGTCTGCTGGGCTGCGGGTGGTGGACGAAGGCGTTGCCGGGGGGTGGTGGGCGTGCCGGCTGATCGTGCGACCTGCCGGCGGCTTTGCGGCCGCGACGTGCAGGACCCCGGCGCCTTCGCGGCCGCGGCCCGGACGTGCAGGGCCGGCTTGGTACCGCGGTCTGTCCGGGATGCCGGGCGGACCGCGGTACCAACGGCCGGGCCGGGCGACAGCACGCCTGAGGCTGATGCGGGCAGCAGGCCCGGCTGCCGTACGGGGCCGTGGCCGTTCGTCGGACCGAGCGAGCGTCGGCGACCCCTCCACC